>NZ_JBNXUO010000070.1:0-290 GCF_050563535.1 Falsiroseomonas sp. CW058 | reverse complement strand
TAGAACCCCGCCACCGACGGCGGATGTGGTTCTTGAGTTGGCGGGTTGGTCCTGCTAGTCTCTTCGGCCTTTTGGTTTGTCGGTGTGGGTTTCGGGTGGTTTGGCTATCCTGCGGTGTATCGTGTGGGATGGTGTTGGCTTTCCGGGCCTGTTGTTTTTTTCTCCGCGGATGTTTGCGGGGTGCTTGAAGTGGCGGGGTGACCTTGCTATCTTCACTGCCCCGCTGGTATCGGCGGTTTCGGCAAGGTGGCCTTTGGTGCCCTGAGAGGGGGCGGGCTTTCTGTTGCCGG
>NZ_JBNXUO010000007.1:0-190441 GCF_050563535.1 Falsiroseomonas sp. CW058 | reverse complement strand
GCGGTCGCCACCATCGTGCTGTCGTCGAGGCCGGGCAGCGGGCCCGCGCCGGCGAAGCTGCCGCCGGGGGCTTCCGCCGCAGCGGCGCCGCTGCCGGCGGCGCGGATCGCCTCGGCGAAGGCGGCGGCGTTGGGAAAGCGGTCCTCCGGGCGCTTCGCGAGGGCGCGGGCGATCACCGCATCGAAGGCGCGCGGCACGGTCACGGCCAGCTGCGACGGCGGCGGCGGTTCGCTGTTCAGCACGCGGTGCATCAGCGCGGTGTAGTTGCCGTCGAACGGCTTCTCGCCGGTCAGCAGCTGGTAGAGCATGACGCCGGCGGCCCAGATGTCGGCGCGCGCATCCACCGGCTCCCCGCGCAGCTGTTCGGGCGCCATGTAGCTCGGCGTGCCCATCACGGTGCCGACCTGCGTCATGGTCGAGCTCTCGATGCGGGCGATGCCGAAATCCGCGATCTTCACCGTCCCGTCGCCGGACAGCATGATGTTGGCAGGCTTGATGTCGCGGTGGACCACGCCGCGGCCATGCGAATAGGCCAGCGCCGCCAGCACCTCCTCCATCACCCGCACGACCTGGGGGACGGCCATCCTCTCCCCGCGGTCGAGGATGTTCTTCAGCGACCCGCCCTCGACCAGCTCCATCACGATCCAGGCGGTGTCGGCATTCTCGCCGTAGTCGTAGACGCCGACGATGTTGGGATGCGACAGGCGGCCCGCGGCCTGCGCCTCGCGCCGGAAGCGGGCATGGGCCTCCGCGGCCTCAGCATCGCCGCCGCCCGGCAGGCGGACGAGCTTCACCGCGACCCTGCGCTCGATCATGCGGTCGAAGGCCTCGACCACCGTGCCCATGGCGCCGGCGCCGAGGGTCGCCCGTTCCTCGTATTTGCCGGAGAGTTCGATCGGCAGCATCGGGCCCCCGGTGCGGCGGCCGGTGGCCGCGATGATGTGTGGCGGACCCGCCCCCGCCGGGAGGGAAGGCCTAGAGTCGCGTCGCCTCCGTGACCGACGCGGTCCGCGTGGGCGCCGCGGCGCGGCGGCCATCGCCGATCAGCGCGAAGGCCGCCCAATAATAGGGGTGGGCGAAGGCGGCGGGAAGCCGGCGCCCGGCCTCCTCCACGATCAGCAGCTGCGCGCCGCGGAGCGAGGCGGAGGACGGCGCCCCCGCGCCCTGCCGGCGCAGCGTGTCCGCGACCAGCAGAGCGGAGGCGGCATCGTCCACCGCCCAGTGCGTCACCAGCAGGCCGCGCGCGCCGGCGTAGAAGAAGGACCGCGCAAGGCCCGACAGCGCCTCGCCCCCGCCTTCCCCGCCGGGGCCGCCGGTGTTGCAGGCCGACAGCACGACCAGGTCCGCATCCATGCGCAGCCCCAGCACCTCGCTAGCCCGGATGAAGGCGGCCGAGGCGTCGCGCGCGCCGGGCGGGGCGGAGACGACGATCGCCGGCTCCGGCAGGCAGGAGAGTTCGCCCGGCAGCAGCGCGTGGGTCGCCAGGTGGATGACGCGATACTGGTCGAGCCGCGCCTGCCGCAGCGACGCCCCGGTGAAATCCGTGCCGAGCCGCACCGCATCCGGCGCCGCGCCGGTCAACCGCTGCGCCGCCAGCACTTCCGCCCGCGTGCCCGGCAGGCGGCCGAGCCCGGCGGCCAGCCGCGCATCGGCGGCGCAGCGGTCCTCCGGGAAGGTGGCGGCCAGCTGGGCGGCGCTCGGCGGCGCGAAGTCGCCGAAGCCGCGATAGGGATTGGGCGCGCTGCTGCCGCGGCCGGCCGCGCGCTGCGTCACCAGCGTCTGCGGGGATGGGACATGCACCACCGCGTGCCGCCGGATCAGCCACGGCGCCGCGCCGAGGGCGGCGGGGTCCGCCGGGCCGGTCAGCAGCAGGCCGAAGGGCAGGCCCAGCAGCGGGCCGTCGGGGGCCACCACCATCGTCTGCACGCCGTCCATCGCGGCGGAGAGCGGGGCGAGAAGCGCGGCGTGCAGTTCCGCCGCCGCGGCCGTGTCGAACGAACCGGGCGCGCTGCCCTGCACCTCCATCCCGGCGCGCACGCGCTGCACGAGCGCGGCGGCCGCGGCATCGCCCAGCGCGGTGCGGTGCGCGGCCACCCGGCCATCCCCGCGCATGGCCAGCACGTAGCCGCGGTCGCGGCCGAGCAGCATCGTCACCAGCACCTCGTCCGGGTCCAGCGCGCGCGTCACCGCATCCGCGTCGACCGAGGCGAGCAGCAGCTGGCGGTAGCCCGGGGCGGCGGCCGCCACCTCGCCCTCCGCCTCGGCGCGGTCGCGCTGGAGGTCGGCGATTCGGCGGTCGAGCGCCTGCGCGGCCGGTGAGCCGGGGGGGATCGCGTCGCGGTCGGCGTAGAGGTCGCGCAGCGTGCGGTCGGCATCCTGCAGCCGCCGCACCGCATCGGCCACGCGCGGGTCGCCCGATGCCGCGCCGATGCGCGCGGAGGCGAGCTGGACGAAGCGCACCGTGCCGCTGCGCTGGGCCAGCTGGGCGGCCGAGAACATCTCCCGCCGCAACGCAGCGCCGCCATCGGGCCCGGCGGCCAGCTGCGCCGCGTGCAGCGTGTCGAGATAGGGCATCACCACCTCGACCGGCAGGGCGATCTGCCTGGCGCGGAGGATGGCGGCGCCGGTGCGGAAGGCCTGGAGCGCGGATTCGCCGCGGCCGAGCTCGGCGCGGGTGCGGCCGGCGAGGAACAGCGTCACCGCTTCCGGCCGTTCGCCCGGCGCGGCGGCGTTGAAGCGCCGCGCCGCCTGCTCGAGCCTCTGCGCCGCCTCGTCCTGGCGGCCGCCGCTGGCCGCGGCGGCGGCTTCGCTGCGCAGGCCGCGCCCGGCCGTCAGCCCCTGTTCCAGCCCGGTGCGGCGCAGCAGGCTGCGGCTGTCAGCCGCGAGCGCCGCGGCGCGCTGCGGTTCCGGCCCGCGCGCCACGGCGGCGGCCATGCTGCGCCACACCTCCGCCAGTCCGAGGATCGCGCTTTCCAGCACCGCATCGCCGACCGGCCCGAGATTGGCCTCCGCCGTCGTGTTCCGCAGCAGCGCGGGTGGGACGAGGGTTGCGTAGCCGGCCTCCGCCTCCCGCAGGAGGGCGAGCGCGGGCTCGGCCCGGTTGGCGTTCAGCTCGTGCAGGCCGCGGTAGTGGCGAAGCCGGATCGTCGCGACCGGGTCGGCGGCCCGCGGCGCCAGCGCCGCGGCGCGCGCGAACAGCGCCTCGGCCTCCGCGCGGCGGTCCTGGTTGGACAGGTTCAGCGCCAGGTGCATCAGCGCCGTCACCGTGTCGGGGCTGCCCGCGCCGAGCACGCGTTCCTGGATCGCCAGCGCGCCGCGATACGCATCCTCGGCCGCCGCGAAGCTTTCCGCCTGGTTCAGGGCGCGGCCGAGCGCCATCAGCCTCTCGTAGCCGCCCACCTCGTTGGCGCCGAAGGCGGCCGCCGCCTGGCGCTGCGCCGCGAGTTCGAGCGCCGCGGAGCGCGCCACCGCGGCCCCGCCCGATGCGGGTGCCTGGCCGGCCGCGATGCGTTCGATCACCGGCAGCACGGTCGGCACGCCGTCGGCCAGCACCGGTCCTTCCGGCCCCTGCGCGACCAGCGCCACATGCGGCCAGCCGCCGTTGCGGCGCGTGCAACTCAGCAGCAGCGCGGGGCGGTTGCCGGCGACCCGCGTCTCCTGCGGGGCGGCGCAGGCGGCGACGCGGCTGTCGAGCGCGGTGCGCCACAGGCCGCCGGTGGCGATGCGCATCAGGTCCTCGCGTTCCGCCGGGCCGCGCAGTTCGGCGACGCGGGCGGCGGGCTGGGTGTAGCCGCCGCAGAAGATGTCGCGCGCGCGCAGCACCGGCAGGTCGCTGCGCGGCGCCGCGCCGCGGGACATCAGGCAGGCCTCCCCGCGGGAATCCTGACCCGCGGGCTCCCCGGGGTCGAGGCTGTTCGCACCGGCGACGTAGGCCTCGGGCGGCGGGCTCGTGCAGGCGCCGAGCAGGCCGAGAAGGACGAGAGCCGGCAGGGTCTTGCGCATCTCAGAAATCCTCCTGCGCCACGTCGGGGACCACCACGTCCGGGTTGCGGGCACGCTGACGGTCGAGCGCGACCACCACATCCGCCGCAAGGCGGCTCGGCACCACCATGACCGGCGGGAGGACGACGCAGTTCACGGCCGACAGCACGCAGCCGTTCAACCGGTATTGCTGCAGCGCGGCCGGCAGGACCGGGCGGGTCAGGTCGCCGTATTCCGCCGCCGCGATCCCGTCCCGCCCCGCGAGCGTGCCGGTGAGCGTCGCCGCCCCGCCGGTGCCGTGCACGCCGAGCCGCGCGGCGACGATCGTGCCGGTGATGCGCGCGCCATCCGCCAGCAGGAAGACCGGGCTGTCGGGGGCGAGGATGGAGAAGGCCATCGCCGCCGCCGGCACGTCGAGCGCCTGGCCGAAGGCGCCCGGCGCCTGGCTGCGCGGCGCCGCGCGCATCTGCGTCGGCTGCGCGGTCGGCACCGTGCCGGGCAGGTCCGCCTGCACGACCAGCGGCAGCGCCGAGGTCGCGGCCCCCGCCCGCGTGTCGAGCACGACCGCCGGGATGCGCTGCCCCGCCGCGCGCGGCGAGACCGCGATGGCGCCGGAGGAGGCGAGGCCACCCTCCGCCGCGAGCAGCAGGCGCGTGCCGATCCGCGCCGTCACGCCGCCGGCCGTCAGCGCACCCGTGGTGCGGAAGGCCGCCGTCTCGGCATCGAGGCTGGTGGCGCGGAGGCTCGCCCCGCTCCGCCCGTCGACGCTGACCGCCCCGCCGGCCGAGAGGCCGCCGCCGGAGATGGCGAAGCCGCCGCCGGATGTCAGCGCGATGTCCTGGGCCGCGGTGACGCTGCTGTCCACCAGCGTCGCGCCACCCGCCGCGGTGAGCGTGACGGTCCGCCCGGACAGCCGCGAGGGGTTGATCCGCAGGTCCCCGCCGGCGCTGACGAGCAGCGTGGAGCCCGCCGCCACCTGCGTGCCCAGGAATGCGACCGCCCCGGCATCGGACCGCGCGCTGAAGGCGCCGGGGGTGGCGACGCCACCGCCCGACAGGGTGAGGCCCCCGGCGCCGCGCAGCGCGACCGTGCCGCCGTTCAGCGTGGAGCCGACGACCTGCATCGCCCCGCCCGATGTCAGCCCGATCGCGCCCGCGACGGAGATGGTCGTGGACTGCACCGTTGCGCCACCCGCGCCCGCCGTCCCGGCCAGGCTGGCGGCGGTGACGTCGCTGGCCGTCAGCCGCAGAGCGCCGCCCGCCGTCATCTGCGCCGCGCCCCCGGCCGAGAAGGCGGCGGACCCGGCGACGAGGTCGCCACCGCCACCTGCCAGCGTCAGCGCGCCACCCGCGGTCACGCCACCGCCGGTGAGGGAGAGACCGCCCCCGCCACCGACCAGTGCTGTCGTGCCGGAGAAGGTGGTGCCGGTGGCCTGCAACGCACCCGCCGCGGTCACCGCCAGCGCCGCGCCGGCCGCAAGGCGGGTGCGGGCGAGGACGGCGGCACCCTCCGTGCCGGCCGTGAGGCCGGCGCCCGCCGTGGCGGAGCCGCCGGTCACTTCCAGCCGCGCCCCGCCCTGGAGGGCGATGCTGGCGCCTGTCAGCACCGCATCGGTCGCCGCGAGCCGCGCGGCCGTGCCGATGCCGAGCACGCCGGTGGCGGCGAGGGTCGCGCCGCCGAGGACGACATCGCCGCTGCCGCCCGCCAGCGTGGCCGCGCCGCCCGAGGCGACGGATCCGCCGGCGATTGCAAGGCCCGTGCCGCCGCCCAGCGTCACCGGCGTGCCGGACAGCGTGCTTGCAGCGAGGGTGAGCGTCGTGCCGGCCGAGATGGCGAGCGCGCCGGCCGCGCCGATGGTGGTGGATTGCAAGGTCGCCGCCGCGCCCGCCGCGGCGCCGTAGCTGCCGGAGGCCGTGGCCGAGCCGCCGGTGACGCTGACCGTGCTGCCGGCCCGCAAATCGATCACTTCCCCGGACAGGGCGAGATCCGTGGTCTGCAGCGCGGTGGCCGCGTGGGCGCGGATGCGATGGCCAGGCGCGCCGGCCGAACCGCGCGTGAGCGTGAGCGCACCTCCCGCCAGCAGATCGAGATTGCCCGCGGCGCCGATCGCCATGTCGGTGACGGCGAGCGCGCCGCCCGCCGCGGACTGCACCAGCACCTCGCCGGTCGCCGCCACCGCGGTCAGCCCCGCCGCGCCGGCCAGCGTCACCGCGCCGCCGGTGGAGTGCAGCGTCACGTTGCCGCCGGTAACCCCGACCTCGGTCATCGTGGTCGAGGCCGCGCCGCGCACCTCGACGCTGGTGGTCCCGCCGAGGCTGCCGCCCGTCAGGCTCGCGGCGCCATCGGCCAGCACGGTGAGCACCGTTCCGGCGGCGATGGAAGTGCCGGAGGTGGTGATGTTGCCGGTGGCGGCCAGCGCGACCGTGCCGCCCACCGCCGCCAGGTCCGACCCGGTTCCGAGCGAGATGCCGCCTGCTGTGGCGGTCAGGTCGAGGAAGGGTGTCGCGCTGCCGGTGCCGATGGCGCGGATCACCACGGCCTGCGTGCCGCCCGGGGCCGCCGGGCCGAAGCCCGTCGCCGTGAGCTCGACCGTGCCGGCGAAGACCCCTGGCATCCCGTCGCGGTCGAGCGACAGGTTGGCCGTGGTCGACAGCGTGAGCGCCGCGCCCTCGGTCAGCCCCGGATTCCGCAGGTCGGCCGAGCGCAGCCAGCCGATGGCGTTGCCGGAATGGGTCAGCGTCACCGCGCCGTTGCTCGTCCGCAGGTCCAGCCGTCCGGCGTCGAGCGGCGCGGACTGGGTGATCGCGCCGCCGGCCCCGGTGGCGGCGAGGACTGCCAGGTCGGCCCGTACGGCGCCGGCAAGCCCGATGGAGTTGCCGGTCAGCGACACGCTCCCGACACGCCCCGATGCCGGCGTCGACACGCCAAGGACGGTGAGGTCCAGCGTCGAGGCGATCCCCGTCGTCGCGCCGGAAGGCGCCTCGATGCGGAGCGTCCCCACGGCATGCGCGCCCTGCGTGAGGTCGGCGCCGCCGGTCGCGGCCGTGATGTCGAGATCCGCCACGGACAGCGCGCTGCCCGCCGCGGAACTCACGCTGCCGGCCTGCACGACGAGCCGCTGCGCGCCGCTCGGGCCGAGGTCGAAGGCCCCCGCCGCCCGCAGGTCGCCGGATGGGGCGAGCAGCGTCAGCACGCGCGTCCCGCCGCCCGCCAGGGTCAGCGCGCCGGCGATGTCGCTGCCGAGCCGCAGCCCTGCCCCGTCCGGCGTGCCGGCGCCGAGCAGCATGTTCACCGCGCTGCCGAAGGTGCCGATGGTCATGCTGCCGTTGCCGGCGCGCAGCGACCCGCCCGCCAGCGCCAGCCCGTCGGTCCGCAGCGTCAGCGCGCCGCCGGCATTCACCGCGCCGGCCAGGCGCAGCGCCTGGGTGCCGCCGCCCGCCGTGCCGTCGGCCAGCACCGTCGGCGCGCGGCGTTCCGCGCCGCCATTGGGCACGCCACCCGCCACGATGGAGATGTCGCCCGTGGCGCTGACGGGGCCGAGGATGTTGAGGGTGTTGCCCGCCGCGGTCGCCGTGCCGCCCTGGTTCAGCAGGACGGACCCGGCGGTCGCCGCCGCCGTCAGCCGCTCGACCGAAAGCTCGCCGCCGGCAAGCTGCGTCACCGACGCGCCGCGCAGGTCGAGGATGCGGGCCACGCGCGTCGTCGTCCCGCCCGTGCGCAGGTCGAGCGCGCCGAGGCTGATGGCGCTGCCCGAACCCGCGCTGCCGTCGATCCGCAGCGTCGTGCTGCGGATATTCGCGACCTCGGCGGTGGTGAGGGAGATGACGCCGGTCGGCTCGGTTCCCGTCACGCCGAGGGCGAAGCCGGTGCCGGCGGTGTAGGGGCGTAGCACGACGGTGCCGCCGCGCACGATCCCGCCGATCGCCAGGTCGTCGGCCGTCAGCGTGACGGTGCCGGTCCCTGCCGTCACGCCGGAGATGGAGAAGGAACTGCCGGTGGGATCGGCCAGCCCGGCCACCCCGCCGATGGTCAGCGTCCCCGCCGCGCGTTCGAGCGTGACGTCGCCATTTCCCGCCCCGGCGAAGGCGACCAGGGCGTAGCTGTTGCCGGCCAGGTCGAGCGTGACCGCGCCGCCTGCCGCGGTGGCCAGCGCCGGCGCGGTCAGCGTCCCGGCGCCGGACTGGGTGATGGTGGCGGCGGGGTTGGCCGCGATGGAGGCGAAGGCGTCCACCCCGCCGGATGCGATCAGCGCGATGGCGGCGCCCGCCTGGACCGGCCCCCGCAGGTCGATCGAGGAACCCCAGAGGCTGACCACGCCCGTCCCCGCGCCGGAGGTCCCGGCCTGGACGGAGCCCGCCGCATTGACCGTCAGTGCGCCACCCGCCTCGACCCGAAGCGTGCCATTGGCGCCGGCACGCACCGCGCCGCCGATGTCGAGCGCGGTGGTGGTGCGCAGTCGCGCCGCGCCGGTCGCGCGCGCCTCTACGACGTGGCGGATGGCGTTGGCGCCGCCGAGGTCGATGCTCGCCGCCGAGGTGCCGGTGCCGCCGGCGCCGGTCACCACGAGTTCCTGCGCGGTGACGATGCCGCCAGGCTGGGCCACCGTGGCGTTCGTCGCCATCGTCACGCGCTGGCCCGCCGCGGTCAGCGCCCCGCCAAGCGTCATCGCGCCGGGCGAGACGAGCGTGATGCCGCCGCTGGTCGCATTGGCGATGGCGCCGCCGACGCCGATCGCGCCGCCGGCCCGGATCGTCACCCCGGTCTGGGTCGAGATCGCGCCAGGCACGCTGACATTGCCGTTCGGTGCGGTCAGGGTGAGGGACATCGCGCCGATGCTGCCGGCGATCCCGGCGCCTATCCGCCCGGCGACGCCGAAGGTGATGTTGCCGCCCTGCGAATGCAGTGTGACGGCGCCAGCCTGGATGCCGCCGGGGCCGGTGACGGCGCCGTCGATGCTGAATGTCCCGGCGTTGCGCAGCGTGAATGCGCCCCCGACCGTCACCGCCCCCAGCGAGCCGACCGCATTCAGCCCGGTGGTCGCCGCGGGCGCGCCGTTGTCGAGTGTGATGGCCCCGCCCGCCGTCATGGCAAGGCTGACCGCCGACAGCGAACCCCCTGCCTGCGCAATGCCGGCCGCCGCGTCGAGCACCAGCGCGCCCGCCGTGACGATGCCCGCGCTCTGCGCGATGCCGTTGCCCGCCCCCGTCGCGGTCACCGTCACCGCCTGCCCCGACGCGGTCACGTTCGCCCCGATCGACACGCCCGCGCCGGTGAGCCCGATCGCCCCGCTGTTCGCGACCTGCGCGCCCGAGACGGTCAGCAGGCCGCCCGCACCGGCCGTGATGCTCGCGCCGGTGATCGCGCCGAGCGTCGCCGCGCCGTCCGTCACCAGCACCACCGCGCCGGCCGTCGTGCCCGCGAATCCGCCGATCGTGTTCGCCGGCCGGTTCAGCGTCACCGCGCCCGTCGCCGTGAAGGTCAGGCCCGCCGCGTTGATCTCGCCACCCGTCTGCGCGATGCCGGCCGCCGCGTCGAGCACCAGCGCACCCGCCGTGACGATGCCGGCGCCCTGCGCGATGCCGTTGCCCGCCCCCGTTGCGGTCACCGTCACCGCCTGCCCGCTCGCGGTGAGGTTCGCCCCGATCGCAACACCCGCGCCGGTGAGGCCGATCGCCCCCGTGTTCGCGACCTGCGCGCCCGAGACGGTCAGCAGCCCGCCCGCGCCGGCCGTGATGCTCGCGCCGGTGATCGCGCCGAGCGTCGCCGCCCCGTCCGTCACCAGCACCACCGCACCGGCCGTCGTGCCCGCGAAGGAGCCGATCGTGTTCGCCGGCCGGTTCAGCGTCACCGCGCCCGTCGCCGTGAAGGTCAGGCCCGCCGCGTTGATCTCGCCGCCCGTCTGCGCAATGCCGGCCGCCGCGTCGAGCACCAGCGCGCCCGCCGTGACGATGCCCGCACTCTGCGCGATGCCGTTGCCCGCCCCCGTCGCGGTCACCGTCACCGCCTGCCCCGACGCGGTCACGTTCGCCCCGAGCGCGACGCCTGCGCCGGTGAGGCCGATCGCCCCCGTGTTCGCCAGCAGCGCGCCCGAGACGGTCAGCAGCCCGCCCGCGCCGGCCGTGATGCTCGCGCCGGTGATCGCGCCGAGCGTCGCCGCCCCGTCCGTCACCAGCACCACCGCGCCGGCCGTCGTGCCCGAGAAGCCGCCGATCGTGTTCGCCGGCCGGTTCAGCGTCACCGCGCCCGTCGCCGTGAAGGTCAGGCCCGCCGCGTTGATCTCGCCGCCCGTCTGCGCAATGCCGGCGCCGCGCAGGTCCAGCGCCTGCGCGCCGATGTCGAGGACATCGGCGATGGCGACATTGCCCGTCCCGCTCGCGCGCAGCGAGACCGTGTCGGCCGAAAGCTGCGCGACCTGCGCGGCCGTGACCTGCAACCCGCCCGCCGCGCCGAAGGTGAGGCCGGTGTTGGCGCTGAAGGGTTGCAGCGCGATGGTCGTGCCGCCGCCCGTGGCGGTGACGGAAGGGGTGCCGGACAGGGTGAAGACGTCCGCCTGCAGCAGCACCGTCGCGCCCGCCGCATGGGCGCTGACCGCCGCGCCCGCATTCTGCACCAGCGCCGGCGCGCGCAGGGTCAGGTCGCCCTGCGCCCCGACCGTTGCGCCGAGGGTCAGAGTCCCGGTCGTCGAGATGCCGAGCGCCCCGCCGGCCGACAGCGCCCCCCCGACCAGTAGCGCCCCGTCATTGACCAGCGCGAAGGCGCCCCCCGCCGTACTGGCGCCGAGGCTGGACACCCGGTTCCAGTTCGCGACAGTGGCGGACCCGCCCGCGTTCAGGACGATGCCCGCACCGGCCGTGGTCGCGCTGGCGGTCAGCGTGGCCGCGGTGATGTGCCCGCCGCTGCCCTGCGTGATGCCGGCCGCGCCGGTCGCCGTGAGGGCGACGCTGCCCGCCCCGCCCGTGGCCGCGACCGGCGCTTCGATCGCCAGCCCCGCCGCGCCGAGCGTCACCGTACCGAAGCCGGAGATGCCGGAGGTGGTGCCGGCCGGCGAGAGATCGGACACCACGGCCAGGACGCCGCTGCCGCCGCTGGCGACGTTCACGCTGCTGCCGGCACCGCCGGTGCCGAGCACCGCCAGTTCGTCGATGCGGTTGTTGGCGTGTGTCGCGCTGACATTGCCGGCGCCGGCGCGGACGACCAGGCGCGCCACGTCGATGCCGGCCCCGCCGAGATCGTAGCCTGTCGCGCTGCCGTCGACGAGGAGCGCGCCGACGCGGTTGCGCAGAGAGATGTCGCCGGGCACCCGCACGTCGCCCGTCGTGGTCACGCGGAGCCGCGTGGCGGGATCCGTCGCGCCGGCGGCCCCATTGCCGCCGAACAGCGCCAGTTCGGCCGCGTTCAGGTAGAGCCCGGCCGGGTCGCCACCACCCCGGTCCGCACCGAGAAAGACATCGCGCCCGGCGGTGACGCCCGCGACCGTGATGGTGCCTGCCGGCGCGCGGATGCGCCCGGACAGCAGCATGTCGTCCGCCCGCAGTGTGAGCGCCCCGCCGCTGCCGACGGCGAGCGAGGCCGTGGCGTCGAGCGTGAGGGTCGGGGCGGCGACCGTCAGGTTCGCGGCGCTGACCGGGTCGAACACCTGGAGGTCCACGCCGGTCCGCAGCGAGGCCGCGCCCCCGGCCGTCAGGGCGCGTGTCGCGGCGGTGCCGTCGAGATCCGCACCGCGGCCGAGCCAGGCAATGGCGTTGCCGGGCTGGTCGACCGCCAGGCTGCCGGCGGCCGAGGCGCCGAACCAGCCGGTGGCGACGGTGCTGCCCACGGCCTGGGTGATGTTCCCGCTTCCTGCCGGCGCGTCGAAGCTGTCGCCGGTGCGGAGGATGATGGTCTGGCCGTTGCTGTCCAGCGCGCCGGTCAGCGTCAGCCCACCATTGCCCTGAAGGTCGATCAGCGTGCCGTTGGCGCCGCCGATCACCACCGTGCCGACCGACATGTTGGCGGAAGAACGCAGGATCGCGCTCTGCTGCGCCCGCATCTCCGCCACCGCGCCGACCACGTTCAGCGCGGTGCCGAGCGCGACCGCGCGCGCCTCGGTCCCGGTGCCGCCCTCGCCGCGCGCGTTGAGCGTAGCGGCGGTGATGACCCCCGCGGCGGTCTGCCCGATGTCGCGCGCCGCGTTGATCGACACCGTCCGGCCGGTGGCGGTCAGCGCGGCGGCGACCGACACGTCCCGCCCGGCGGTGAGCACCACGTCGCCCCCCGATGTGAGCGCGGCGGCCACCGAGACGTCGCGGCCCGATGCCAGCGTGACGCCGCCGGTCGCCTGGAGGGCGGAGCCGATGACGAGGTCGCGGTTGTTGGCCGTGGTGACGCTGACGGCCCCCGCGCTCAGCCCGCCGGTGCCGAAGGACAGCGCGCCGTTCGAGGTGTCCGTCAGCAGCACGTCGCCGCTGGTCGTGGTGCGGGCGGTGACGGTCAGCGCGGTGTTGGCGCCGCTGGCATGGCGGACCGCCCCGCCCGCCTGGCTGATCCCGGTCCCCGCGACCAGCGACAGGCTCGTCGCCTCCACCGTGCCGCTCAGCGTGATGGTGCCGGCACTGGCGAGGCTGACCGCGCCGGAACTGCCCGCACCCGTGTCGAAGGACAGGCTGCCATTGCCGGCGCGCGCGAGCGTGACGGCGCCGCTGACCGTGGTGCGCGCGGAGACGGCCAGCGGCGTCGCCGCGCCGCCGGCATGCCTGATCAGGCCGCCCGCCTGGTCGATTCCGGTGCGGGCGGTGAGGGCGAGGCCCGTCGCCTCGACGGTGGAGTTGAGCGTGATGCTGCCGCTGCCGATCGACAGCAGCCCGGCGGCGAGCGTGATGTCGCCGTTGACGGTGACGGTTCCGGAATTCGTGGTGGTCCGCAGCGTCAGGTCGCCGGCGGCCTTGCTGATGGTGGCGCCGGCCTGGACGGTGATGCCGTCCGTCGCTTCCAGCACCAGGTTGACGGCGCTGGCGTTGATGTCGGCGTTGCGGATGGTCAGCGTCGGGGAGAAGCCGGGTGGCGGCCCGGCGGTGGCATCGCCGTTGTCGCCGGCGGCCACGTCGCCCTGCGCGGCCACGAGCGTGCCGTTGACGATGGTGATGAACTGCGGGTCGAGCAGCACGGTGCCCGCGCGGCCGGCCGCGGCCCCGACATCCAGCAGCGACAGGCCCGGCAGGTCGATGCCGGCCATGCCGGAGACCTCGATGAAGCCGCCATCGCCGCCCGAGGCGCCACCGCGGGCGGAGATGCGGCCGCGGACCGAGGTGGCCTCGGTGCCGTTGACGACGACGAGACCGCCATCACCCCGCGCCGTCGCGTCGGCCGCGATGGTCGCGCCGCGCTCCACCACCGTCTCGCGCGACATCTGCTGCGCGCGGCCAATGCCCGTGGTGCCGGCCAGCACCGCCCCGCCGCCCGCGCCGCCCGAGGCGTCGAGCTTCGCGCCGCCCGCGACCGCGACGCCGTCCTTCGCCTGCACGGTGACGAGGCCGCCGCGCGCCGTCGCGCCCGTGCCGGCCGCCGCCACCTGCCCTTCCACCCGCACGCGGTCGGTCGTGGCTCCGCCGAGCCGTGCCTCGCCCCCACCCGCGGTGCCGGAAGCGTCCACCCGCGCGCCCTGCGCGACGGTCACCGACCTGCCCGCGGCCTCCACCCGGCCGCCGCGCGTGCCGGGGGCGGCGCCCGCCGCCTCCACCACGCCCTCGATCCGCACGCCGCCGCCCCCGCCGCGCAGCGCCACCTGGCCGGTGCGGCCGGTCGCGGCATCGGTGTTGGCGCTGATGCGGCCGCTGTTCCGGACCACGTCCTCCACCAGGCCGGACGCCGCGTTGGCGGACAGCAGGACGGACCCGCCGGGCGCCTCGATCGTGCCGCTGTTGGTCACCAGCGCGGCGCCGTTGCCGCGGACAGCCCCGGTGACGTCGATGGAGAGCAGGCCGTCGCCGGCCATGTCGAGCGTGAAGGTCTCGGCCCCCGCCAGCGCGACGCGGGCGAGCCGGCCGCGGATGGTGCCGGTGTTGCTGACGCCGGGTGCGACGAAGGCGGCCAGGCCGCGATCCGCGACCGTCACCGTGCCGTGGTTCTCCACCCGCGCGCCCGGCCGCGGCGCGCCGGTGAATTCCATCCGCCCGGCCATGAAGGCCTCGTTCGTGATGTTGGCGGCGCTGGCGATCAGCGCGCCGACATTCACCGACGCGCCCTGCGCGAAGACGATGCCCGACTGGTTGACGATGGCGACGCCGCCATTGGACTGGATGCGGCCCGCGATGAGCGAGGGGTCGGGCGTGGTGACGCGGTTCAGCGTCCAGCTGCCGGCATTCGGCTGCTGGAACTGCACGGTCTGGTCGCGGCCCACGTCGAAGCGCTGCCAGTCGATGGCGGCGCGGTCCGACCGCTGGGTCACGGTGGTCTGCGCCGGCGTTCGCGCGATGCTGGCCTGCCCGGCCACCACCCGCCCGCCGGTGGGCTGCGCGTTGGGCGCCTGGGCGGCGGCGGGGCCGGCCAGCACCGGCAGCAGCGCGGTGGTGCCGAGGAGGAAGCCGCGGACGGAGGCGGGAACGGGGCCCATCTGCTTCTTCCTCAGAACCGGACCAGGCTGCGGAAATAGACCGCGTCGCGGTCGAGCGGGTCTTCCGCCTGGCCCGCTGGCCGGCGGGTCTGCCGGCGCACACCCTCGAGTTCAAGGGCGAGGGCTTCCGACAGGTTGAGCCGGACGCCGAGGCCGTAGGAGACGAGCCGCCGGTTCGGGTCGGTGGCCACGTTCTCCCAGCTCCGCCCCTGGTCGCGGAACAGGTAGAACTGCGCGTCGAGCCGGTTGGACAGACCCCAGGGCGCCTCGCCCGGCAGTTCGAAGCGGGTGCTGAGCTGAAGCTCCACGCCATAGGCGAAGGCCGTGTCACCGGTGACCTGGCCGGCGTAGAAGCCGCGGTTGATGCGCGACCCGCCGAGGTAGAACTTCTCCACCTGCGGCAGCACGTCGTTCGAGTACTGGCCCGCCGCATGGCCCTGCAGCCCGAGCGTCCAGCCCTCCACCGGCTCGAACAGGGGCATGACGCGCGTGGCTTCGAAGCTGGCCTTCAGGTAGTCGAACCGGCTGCCCGTGCGGGTGGCCTGCGCATCGCCGTTCGCGCTCGCGCCGAAGCCGGACAGGCCGTGGTGCAGCCGCACCTGGCCGCTGGTGACGGCCGGCGGCAGGAAGGGGATGAGGGTGTCGAGCGCCTGCATCTCGAACCCGGCGCGCAGGCTGCGGACGGAATCGCGGCTGGCCACCGAACTGCCGCCGCCGGTGTCCGTCCTCACCTCGCTCTCGAGCCCGTCGAACTGCCCGGTGGTGGTCAGCGTGAAGGGCCGCGTGCGGATGACCGGGTAGGTCAGCGCGGCGCCGAACACCTGCGTGTCGCCGGCATAGCCGATGGCCGCGAGCGCCGAGCCCGGGCGTGCGCGGCCCGCGCCGGCCCAGGCGCGCGCCCGCAGACCGGAGCCGCCGATGAACGCCTCGAAGGTGCCCTGCGCGAAGTCCTGCTGGCCACCCTCGGCGCTGAAGACCGCAAGCTCGCTCCGCTCGCCGTATTCCGTGAAGGCGTTCGCGCCGAATGCGAGCAGGCCCTGCCACGGCCCCGCCAGGTTGGAGCCGCGGTTGTCGAGGTTGAGGTAGCCGCCGAAGGGGCGCCGCGACACCTGCGCGACCAGTTGCAGCGCACCCGGCTCCGCCGTCATCGGGCGGACCACGCCGCGCACCGACACGCCGGGGATGTCGGAGGCGAGCAGCAGCGCCCGCTCCAGCGCCGCGCCGGTCAGCGGGCGCTGGCGCGTCAGGGGTTCGAGGAAGCGCAGCACCTGCGTGCCGGCCGGGCCGATGTCGCCCTCCAGCCGGACCTCGGCGATGTAGCCCTCGGTGATGCGGAAGGCGGCATCGGCGGTGCCGCCCGCACGCGGCGTCAGGCCGGCATCGACGGCGGCGAAGGGGTAGCCCTCGGCGCGGTAGGCGCTGAGGATCGCGATCCGCGTCTCCTCGATCTGCGCGAGCGTGACCTCCTGCCCGGCGAGGGCGGCGAGCGCGGTGGCGAAGCGCCCGGCCGGCACGGCTTCGTTGCCGGACACGGTCGCGGCGCCCACCCGGATGCGCTGCGCGGCGCCCGGGCCGGTCTGCGCCACCAGCGGCGGCCCCTCGACCGAAGGCGCGACCCGGGGGGGCGCGACCGGGGCGAGGCGCTCGATCGGGTTGGTCTGCACCGGGGCGCCGACCTGCGCGACCACGGTGGCCGCGAAGGCGGCCGGAAGCCCAACACCGAAGGCTATCGGGGCGAGGAAGCGTCGCATCGCGTGATCCGGGAGTTCGTCCGCGCATTGTGCAATTATTGGTAACGCCTGGAAAGGGCTGAGACCGAAACGACCGTTCCCCCGCTGGTGCCGCCGCGCGGCTTTCCCGCAGCCCTCGCCGGTGCCGGCCGCGCGCCGGCCGGCCGGGGCCGCGCGGTTGAAGCGGGGCCGGGCGGCGGGCAGGATCGCCGCCCGCCAGGAGACGCGCCATGAACCTTCGCCCGCTCGGCCGCACCGGCCTCCAGGTCTCGCCGCTCTGCCTCGGCGGCAACGTGTTCGGCTGGACGGCCGACCGCGACACGTCCTTCGCGCTGCTCGACCGCTTCGTCGATGGCGGCGGCAACTTCATCGACACGGCGGATTCCTACTCGCGCTGGGTGCCCGGCCATGCCGGCGGGGAATCGGAGACGATCATCGGCGAATGGCTGGCCCGCGGCGGCAGGCGCGACCGCGTGGTGATCGCGACGAAGGTCGGCAGCGACATGGGCCAGGGCCGCAAGGACCTGCGCGCATCCTGGATCCGCCGGGCGGTGGAGGATTCGTTGCGGCGCCTGCGGATCGAAGCGATCGACCTCTACCAGGCCCATTGGGACGACCAGGCGACCCCGCAGGAGGAGACGCTCGGCGCCTTCGCGGATCTCGTCCGCGCCGGCAAGGTGCGGGCGATCGGGTGTTCCAACCACGATGCCGCGCGGCTCGGCTCGGCGCTGGCGATCAGCGACCGGCTGGGCCTGCCGCGCTACGCGACGTTGCAGCCGCATTTCAACCTGGTGGACCGCAGCGGCTATGCCGGCGCGCTGGAGGATCTGTGCCGGCGCGAGGGGCTGGGCGTCATCCCCTACTACTCCCTCGCCTCGGGCTTCCTGACGGGGAAGTACCGCGACCCCGCCCAGGCCGAGGGCAAGGCGCGCGGGCGCAGCGTGGCGAAATACCTGGACGCCGCGGGACTGGCGCTGCTCGGGCTGCTGGACCGCGTGGCGGCGGCGCATGGCGCGACGCCCGCGCAGGTTGCGCTCGCCTGGCTGATGGCGCGGCCCGGCATCACGGCGCCGATCGCCAGCGCCACGAGCACGGCGCAGCTGGACGAGCTGCTGGGCGCCATGCGCCTCGCGCTCGACCCCGCTGCGATCGCCGAGCTCGACGCCGCGCAGCGGCCCCCTCAATCCTCCTGAGGGACCCGCGCGTCGCGGACCACGCTGCGCCAGAGCGCGATTTCGCGCCGCCAGGCGGCATCGAACTGGGCGGCGCCCTCGCTGACCGGGCGGGCACCCATCGCCGAGAGGCGCGCCGAGGGCTCCGGCGCGCGGGCGGCGTCGAGGATGGCGGCGGAGAGCTGCTCCACCGTGGCGCGCGGCATCCCCGCGGGGCCGAACATGCCGATCCAGCTCGTCACCACCATGTCCGGCAGGCCGGATTCCCGCAGCGTCGGGACATCCGGGATGCCGGGGTCGCGCTCGGCCGAGGTGACGGCGAGCGCGCGGATGGTGCCCTGCTGCACGAGGCCCATCACCGCGGGCAGCGCATCGGCGGTCATCTGGACCTCCCCCGCGATCAGCGCGGTGGAGGTTCCGGCGGTGCCGCGATAGGGCACATGCGTCAGCTGGATGCCCGCGCGCAGTTGCAGCAGCTCCACCGACAGGTGGGGCGAGGTGCCGACCCCGCTGGTGCCGAAGTTGAGCTGCCCCGGCCGCGCCTTCGCCAGCGCGACGAAGTCCTGCACCGTCCGCGCCGGGCTGGCCGGCGGCACCATCAGCACCAGCGCGAATTCGCCGTATCGCGCAACCGCGGTGAAGTCGCGTTCCATGTCGAAGGGCAGGCGCCGGCGCATGGCCGGCAGCACGGCGTGGGACCCGAGGCCGCCGACGACCAGCGTGTGGCCGTCCGGCGCCGCGCGGGCCACGATCTCGTTCGCCAGCACGCCGCCGCCGCCCGGGCGGTTCTCCACCACGATCGGGCTGCCGAGCCGCTGCTGCAACGCATCCGCGATGGCGCGGGCGCCGACCTCGAGCACGCTGCCGGAGCCGAAGCCGACGACGAGGCGGATCGGCCGCCGGGGATCGACCTGCGCCGCGGCGGGCAGCGCCCCGGCGGCGAGCATCAGGACGGCGAGGAGCAGTCGGCGCGGCATGTCGGGTCTCCGGGCGGCCGCTATTCGGCCGGCAGCAGCACGATGTCGTCGGGCGCGATGGCGAGCGTGACCTCGGCGCCCGGCTCCAGGTCCGCCTGCGCGTAGGAGCGCAGCGTCACGCCCGCCGCCTCGACCACGTATTCGGTGAAGGGGCCGAGATACTGCGCCTCCGCTATGCGGCCGGTCAGGTGGTTCAGCCCCTCGGTCGCCGCGCCGTGGCCGGTCTGGAGGCGGATGTTCTCCGGCCGGACGGCGCCGAGGGCCTGCGCGCCGTCCGCCCGGCCGGCATTGGCGCGGATCTGCGTGCCGTCCGCCGTGCGCCACCCCGCCTCGTCGCGCGACAACTCGATGAGGCCGACCTTGCCCACGAAATCCGCGACGAAGCGGCTGTTCGGGCGGCGGTAGAGATCGCGCGGCGTGCCGACCTGGGCGATGCGGCCCTGGTTCATCACGATCACCCGGTCGGACATGGACAGCGCCTCCTCCCGGTCATGGGTGACGTAGACGGCGCCGACGCCGAGCCGCTTCTGGATGCGCCGGATCTCGCCGCGCATCCCCTCGCGCAGCTTGGCGTCGAGGTTCGACAGCGGTTCGTCGAACAGCAGCACGCGCGGGCTGCCGACGATGGCGCGCGCCAGCGCGACGCGCTGCTGCTGCCCGCCCGAAAGCTGGGACGGGTGCCGTTCGGCCAGGTGCGCCATGCCGACCACGCGCAGCGCCTCGTCCACCTGCCGGGCGATGTCGCCGGCGGCGGCGCCGCGGACGGATAGCGGGAAGCCGACATTCTGGCGCACCGTCATGTGCGGCCAGACCGCGTAGGACTGGAACACCATGCCGAGCCGCCGTTCATGCGTCGGCACCAGCAGCCCCTGCGCGGGGGCGGACACCATGCGCCCGTCGACGCTGATGGTCCCGCCGGTCGGGTCCTCCAGCCCCGCAATGCAGCGCAGCGTCGTCGTCTTGCCGCAGCCCGAGGGGCCGAGGAGGGAGACGAATTCGCCGTCCGCGATGTCGAAGGAGATGCCGTCGATGGCGTGGACGTTGCCGTAGTGCCTGGCGAGGTCGCGGACCGCGATGCCCAAGGTTCTGCTCCGCTCAGAAGCGTCGCCCGGCGGGCACCAGCCAGCCGATGACGAGGAGGACGAGGAATATGACGAGCGTGGCCGCCACCGACAGCGCGCTCGCCTGGCCCCAGTTCGCCTGCTCGAAGAAAGCCCAGATCGAGACGGAGATCACCTTGGTGTCCGCCGCGTAGAGCAGGATGGCCGCCGAGATCTCCCGGAAGAAGGCCATGAACAGCAGGAAGTAGGCGCCCTGCACGGAAGGTGCCACCAGCGGCAGCATGATGCGCCGCGCGGCGGAAAGCCGGTTAGCGCCGGCTACCCAGGCCGCTTCCTCCAGGCTGCGGTCGATCTGCACCATCTGCCCGCCGATCGTCTCCGTCGCATAGGGCAGGAAGCGGGTGACGAAGGCGATGATGATGACCGCGAGCGTGCCGTAGAGCGGCAGCGGCAGGAAAGCATAGGCCCAGAGCAGGCCGAGGCCGATGACGATGCCAGGCACGCCGAAGGGCAGCACGCCCACGAAGTCCAGCAGCTTGTGCCCGCCCGGCCGCACCCGCAGCGTGAAGTAGGAGCAGGACAGGCCCAGCACGACGCCGAGCGCGGCGCCGATGCCGGAGACCAGCAGCGTGTTCCAGAAGCTGTCCCAGGTGGAGGAGCTTTCCCACATGAAGACGTAGTTCCGCCAGGTGTAGATCCCGGCGAAGGGATTGGCCGTGAACCAGCGCAGGACGGAGGTGTAGAGCAGGATGACCATCGGCAGCAGCAGCGCGAGCGTGATGAAGCCGAAGCAGAACAGGTTCGCCGCCCAGCGCCAGCGGCCGAGAGGGATGGCCGCGACGCGGCCCGCCTTCCCCGTCACCGTGGTCAGCCGCCCCGCCTTCGTGATTCGCCGCTGCGCCCAGATCGCCGCCCCGGTGATGGCCGAGAGGGCGAGGCCCACCGTCGCCGCCAGCCCGTAATCCACCGGCGTGAAGCGCACCAGGAGATAGAGCTGCGTCGCCAGCACCGAGACCTGCCCCGGGATGCCGATCAGCGCGGGGACGGCGAACTGCTCGATCGCCAGGACGAAGACGAGGATGAAGGAGGAGGCGAGCGAATAGCCCAGCAGCGGCAGCGTGACCTTCCGCATCACCGTGGCCGGACGGGCGCCGGAGGCCCTCGCCGCTTCCTCATAGGTGGCGTCCATGTGGATGATGGGGCCGCGCACCGTCAGGTAGACGAAGGGCACCTGGTGCAGCACCGTGACGAAGACGATGCCGAGGCCGGAATAGATGTCCACCTCCAGCCAGTCGAGGCCCAGCATGTCCCGCAGAACCGCGTTCACGATGCCGCCCGGCGAACCCATGATGATCCAGGCCATCGCCACGATGAAGGACGGGAAGTAGAAGGCCAGCCCGATCAGAGTCGTCATCGTGCGCGGCCAGCGGAAGTCGGTCCGGTGCACGATCAGCGCCAGTGCCGTGCCGATGACGATGCAGAAGGCGGCCGAGAGCAGGCCGATCCACAGCGTCGTCCAGATCGTGTTGACCACGCCTTCGGAAGCGAGGTTGGCGTAGTTGCGCAGCGTCCACTCGCCCCCCGCCTGCCCCGGCGCGGTGGTGCGGAAGCTGCCGTAGAGCAGCGCCGAGATCGGCACCAGCACCAGCAGCAGCACCGCCCCGAAGGTCAGGACGTAGAGGGCGCGGAGCGCGATCTCGGACGCCGCGATGCCGGTGCGCCCGCCATGGGCGGAGGAGCCGAGCGCGCCGCTCCCCGCGAGCCGGGGAACGGCCTTGCCAGTCGTCGACACGCCGGCCGCCTCAGCGAACGCCGAAGACCGTGCGCCAGTGGCTGATCATCCGCGCCTGGCGTTCCGGCGTCAGGATGGATTCGCCGTCCACCACCTTCGGCAGCTGGGCCGTCGCCGGCAGCTTCGACATCGGCGGTGCGCCGCGGCGCGTGACCGGCAGGCCGCCCAGGCGCTGCAGCGCCTCCTGCCCCGGCGCGGTCATCAGCCAGTTGACGAAGACGCGACCTGCATTCGGGTTCGGCGCCCGCGCGGCCACCATGATGCACCCCGAGGAGGTGGTGGTGCCGGAACGCGGGTAGACGTAGCCCAGCGGCGCGCCATCCTCCAGCATCGGGTTCAGCGGCAGGTCGGTCAGGTGGGCGACGCGCACGTCGCCGCGCACGACCGCCTGGATGATGCCGCCCGAGCCTTCGAAGAAGCGGACCTGGTTGGCACGCAGGCGCTCCGCGGCGTCGCGGATGCCGATGTCCTCCCAATAGGCCACGATCTGCTGGACCGAGACGGACCGCCAGGGCGGGTTCATGCCGACCCGGCCGCGCCAGCGCGGGTCCATCAGGTCCTCCCACTCCTTCGGCGCGTCGGCGTCGCGCACCAGGCTGCGGTTCCAGATGATGCATTCGCGCGACTGGTGCAGCGCGAAGGCCGCGCCCTCGCGCACGATGGAGGGGTCGAAGTTCGGCAGCTCGGGCGGGGTCCAGCGCGCGGCCCAGCCATTCTTCAGCCCGTCGTCGAAGCGTTCGTCGGGGAAGGTGATCAGCACGTCGGCCAGGTTGCGGCCGGCGTTGAACTCGGTCTGGAACCGCTCGATCAGCGGCGCGCTGCCGAGGCGGATATATTCCGTGCGGATGCCGGGATTGGCCTCGCGGAAGGCCTGCAGCAGCGGCTCGATCCCGTTCGGCTGGAGGTTGCAGTAGAACACCACCCTGCCCTCGCGCCGCGCGCCGGCGGTGACCTGCGCCCAGTCATCGGCGCCCTGCGCGGCGGCCGCGGGCGCGCGCGACAGCGCAGCCGCACCGATCGCCGAGCCGAGGATGGCGCGCCGGGTCGGGCCGGCGGCGTGTCGCGCAACCATGGACAACTCTCCCTTGATTGGTCGCGCGTCCTGGCCGCGCGCCGCCCGTCGGCACCCCGCTGCGACGCAGCAGGACGCGGCGCTGGATTTTCCCCATGGCGCCGCGGGCGGTCTCTGCATACAACAGTATCCCGAGCGACGTCCAGGCATTCGATGCGACGCGCCGGTAAGGGGGAGTCGAGGCGATGCGGCAGCGGCGCATCCGCGCGGTGTTCATGCGCGGCGGCACGTCCAAGGCGGTGATGTTCCGGCGCGATGACCTGCCGGAGGATCGCGCGGCCTGGGACGGGATCTTCCTTTCGGCGCTGGGTTCCCCGGATGCCGAGGGACGCCAGCTGGACGGCATGGGCGGCGGCGTCTCCTCGCTGTCCAAGGTGTGCATCGTCGGGCCGCCGACGCGGCCGGATGCGGATGTGGACTACACCTTCGGCCAGGTCGCGGTGAGGGATGCGCTGGTCGACTATTCGGGCAGTTGCGGCAACATGTCCTCCGCCATCGGTCCCTTCGCGCTGGAGGAAGGGATGCTGCCCGGGGCGCCGCGCGACGGCGAGGTGGTGGTGCGCATCCACGACACCAATGCGCGGCGCATCATCGTCTCCCGCTTCCAGGCGAAGGACGGCGAGGCACTGGTCGAGGGCGGGCTGGTGCTGGACGGCGTCTCGGGCAGCGGCGCGCCGATCCGGCTGGACTTCATGGACCCGGGCGGCGGCCGGTCCGGCCACCTGCTGCCGACCGGCCACGCGACGGACGTGCTGGACATACCCGGCCTCGGCGCCATCGAGGCGACGATGGTGGACGCGGCCAGCCCCTGCGTCTTCATCCGCGCCGAGGCAGTCGGCGCGACGGCAACCGAGACGCCGCAGCGACTCGATGGCGATGCGCGCCTGCTCGACAGGCTGGACCTCATCCGCCGCCACGCCGCCGTCGCGATGGGGCTGGCGGCGGATGCCGAAGCGGCGCGCGCGAAGCCGAGCCTGCCGCGGGTGGCGATGCTGGCGCCCGGGCGCGACGCGGTGCTGGCCAATGGGCGCCGCGTGTCGGCAGCGGAAGCGGACGTCACCATCCGCATGATCTCGATGGGCCAGCCGCACCGGGCGGTGACGGCGACGGGGGCGCTCTGCCTCGGCGTCGCCTGCCGCATCCCCGGCAGCATCGCGGCGCAGATGGCGGCGGGCGCCGTGCCGGACCGGCCGATCCGCATCGCCCATGCCTCCGGCCTGGTGCTGGTGGATGCGGTGGTGGTGCCGGATGCCGCGGCCCGGGGCGGGCTGGGTTGCGAGCACGCGACGCTGTTCCGCACGGCCCGGCGCCTGTTCGAAGGGGCGGTGCTGGTGCGCGGCCTGGCCTGGAGCGCGGCGGCATGAGCGCGGGTTCCGTCACGCAGGGCTTCGCCGAGGGGCTGCTGCGGCAGGCTTCGGCGGGACTGTCGGCCGCTGCGGCGCGACGCTGCGGGGAGCTTGTCTGCGACGGGCTTGCCGTCGGCGCGCTCGGCGCGGGCGAGGCGCCGCCGCGGCACCTGGCGGCGCTGGCCGCGGAAGCCGGCGGCGCGCCGGAATCGACGCTGCTGGCGCAGGGCCTGACGCGGGTGCCGCCGGTGGCGGCGGCACGGGTGAACGGCGCGGCGATGCATGTGCTCGACTTCGAGCCGATGTGGAACCCCGCCAACCATTCGCTGTCCACCACCCTGCCCGCGCTGCTGGCGCTGGCCGAGGCGCTGGCGCGCCGGGGCGGCGCCGCGCCGGACGGCGCGCGGTTGCTGCTGGCCCTGGCCGTGGGGGTGGAGGCGCAGGAGAGGCTGCGCATCGCCTCCGCCCAGTTCGAGCCGGGTTCCTTCCTGTTCCACCCGCCCGGCATGGTCGGCGCGATGGGGGCGGCGGCGGCCTGCGGCGTGCTGCTCGGCCTCGATGCGGGGCGGCTGGCCCATGCGCTGGGCATCGCGGCGTCGCGCGCGGGCGGCGTCATCGCCAATGTCGGCAGCATGGTGAAATGCCTCCATTGCGGCGATGCCGCGGCAGGCGGGCTGGAGGCCGCGCTGCTCGCCGCGCGCGGCTTCACCGCGGATGCGGACGCCATCGGCAGCCCACGCGGCTGGGGCCGCGCCTTCAGCGGCGCGGCCTTCCGCGCGGAGGCGCTGACCGAGCCGATGGGCGAGTGGCTGGTGGCGGCGCCGGGACCGGCCTTCAAGCTCTACCCCAGCCAGTATGGCACGCATTTCGTCATCGCCGCGGCGCTGGCGGCGCGGGCGGGATGGGACGGGCGGGGCGCGATCGCGCGCGCCACCATCACCGCGCCCGCCATGGCCTATGTGGACCGGCCGATCCCGGCGAGTGGCCTCGCGGGGAAGTTCAGCTTCCAGTACACGGCCGCCGCCGCGCTGCTGGATGGGCGCGTCGGCGTGGACAGCTTCGCCGATGCGCGCCGATTCGCGCCCGACATGGAAGCCCTGCTGCCGCGCATCGCGGTGCTGCCCGACGCAGCGCGCGAGGGGCGCTTCGACCGGATGCGCGTCGATGTCGAGGTCGGGCTGGCGGACGGCACGCGGCTGCACGGCGCCTGCGACGGCCCGCCCGGCATCTGGGGACGGCCCGTCGCGGAGGCGGCGTTGCAGGCCAAGTGGAGCGACTGCCTGGATGCCGCCTTCGGCGCCGACGATGGCCCGGGGCTGCTGCGGGATGCCGCGCGGCTCGGCCAATGCGGGGCGGGGTACATCGCTGCGCTGCTGGACCGCTTCGGCCGGGCTGGCGCGACACATGGCTGAGCCGTTGCGCACCGCCGCATACCGATGTATACATCGGCCCGCATGAGGACGCCCGATCCGCGCAACGCCGCGCCCGACCTCGCCTGCCGAAGGGCAGCGCGATGACGGGGCTGCGCGCGCGCATGACGGAACGGGCGCAGTACGGCTCCGCCGCCGAATTCGCCTATGCGACGCTGCGCGGCGAGATCATGGGCGGGCATCTCCAGCCCGGGCACCGGATGCGCGAGCAGGAACTGTCCGAACGCCTCCAGGTCAGCCGCACCCCGGTGCGGGAGGCGCTTTCGCGGCTGCAGGCGGACGGGCTGCTGGTGATGCAGCCGCGCAGCGGCCTCGCGGTGGCCGAGCTCGACGATGCCGGCGTGATCGAGCTGTACGAGACGCGGGAGGCGCTGGAAGGCACCGCCGCGCAGCTTGCCGCGCGCTACGCCAACCCGCGCGACATCGCCGCCATGCGCTCCATCCTCGCGGCCGAGGAACTGGCGCCGGACGACCCGGTGCAGCAGCAGCGGCACAACCGCATCTTCCACGCGGCGGTGCTCGCCGCGTCGCACAACCGCTTCCTGGTGAAGAGCCTGCAGGTCCTGCACGACGCGCTGACCCTGCTGGGCCCCACCACCCTCGCCCGCCCGGACCGCCGCGCGCAGGCGCAGGCCGAGCACCGCCAGGTGCTGGATGCGATCGAGAAAAGGGACTCCGCCGCCGCGGAAGCCGTGATGCGCGCCCATGTGCGCCACGGCGCCGAGGTGCGGCAGCACATGCGCGGAGCCGCCGCGCAGGACTAGGGCGGGCGGATGCCGCCGCTTGAGGATGCGGGAGCCGGCGACCGCCGCCGCCCCGGCTTGGATGGGTTTGGGGGAAACGACGATGTCCGCCTACGATGTGGTTGTGGTGGGTGCGGGGAACGCGGCGCTGGCCGCCGCCGTCTCGGCGAAGGAGAATGGGGCGGAACGCGTGCTGGTGCTGGAGAAGGCGCCGCGCGGGATGCGGGGCGGCAACACCCACTGGTCCGGCGCCGTGCTGCGCTTCGCTTTCGACGACCCGCGCGAGATCGCGCCCCTGGTGCCGGATGCCGAGAAGGAGCACGAGGATTTCTACGCGGGGATCGAGCCCTACACGCGGGAAGACTATCACGGCGACCTGATGCGGGTGACGAGCGGCCGCACCGACCCCGTGCTGTCGCGCATCCTGGTCGACAATTCCAAGGACACGGTGTTCTGGATGAAGAACACCGGCAAGGTCGAGATGGAACCGGCCACCACCCTTTCGGCCGTGCGCAAGGACAACAAGCTGGTCTGGGCGCGGGGCCTGGTGGTGCGCGCCTCGCACGAAGGCGTCGGCCTGTCCCGCTGCTGGTTCAACACGGCCGAGGAGATGGGGATCGAGATCCGCTACGGCGCCGCCGCGCAGGCGCTGCTGCAGGACGCCTCGGGCCGCGTCTCGGGCGTGAAGGTGAAGGATGACGCTGGCATCCACGAGGTCGCGGGTCGGTCCGTCGTGCTGGCCTGCGGCGGGTTCGAGGCGAATGTCCAGATGCGGACGCAGCATATCGGCCCGCTGGTCGGCGCGGCGAAGGTGCGCGGCACGCCCCACAACCAGGGCGACGGGCTGCGGATGGCGATGGCCATCGGCGCCATGCCCTGGGGCCAGTGGAGCGGCTGCCACGCCACCCCGATCAGCGCCGACTGGGGCGACTTCGCCCCTCGCGAGCTGACCGACAAGTCGAACCGGCTTTCCTACATCTACGGCGTCATGCTGAACCGCGCCGGCCGCCGCTTCGTGGACGAGGGCGAGGACGGCGCGCTGTTCACCTACGCCAAGTTCGGCCGCGCCATCCTGGCCCAGCCCGGCGCCAAGGCCTGGCAGATCTTCGACAGCAAGGTCCTGCACCTGCTGGAGCCGCGCTATTCCACCAGCAAGCCCATCGTCTCCGACACGATCGAGGGGCTGCTCGCGCAGCTCGACATCGAGGACAAGGCGACGGCGGCGAAGACCATCGCGGCCTACAACGCGGCCGCCCGCGTGAACGAGGCCGGCTACGACCCGGCGCGCAAGGACGGCTTCCGCACCGAGGGGCTCGACCTCGACAAGACCAACTGGGCGCTCCGCCTCGACAAGCCGCCCTTCCACGCCTACTCGGCCACCGGCGGCATCACCTTCACCTTCGGCGGCCTGCGGGTGAACGAGAAGGCGCAGGTCATCGGCACCGACTGGCGCCCGATCGACGGGCTCTACACCTGCGGCGAGATGGTGGGCGGCCTGTTCTACGACAACTACCCGGCCGGCACCGGCCTGGTGTCCGGCGCGACCTTCGGCCGCATCGCGGGCCGCGAGGCCGCGCGGCCGGGCAACGGCTGAGCGGGAGGCGGAGATGGCGGAGACCGGCGAACCCATCGCGTTGCGGCTGGCGGAGCGGGTCGCCGCCTTCTCCCGCCGCGACCTGACGCCGCGCGCGCTGAAGGCGGCGCGCACCGGCATCATCGACACGGTCGGCGTGACGCTGGCCGGCGTGCCGGAGGACTGCACGCAGATCCTGCTGCGTACGCCGGGGGTGGCCACCGCCCCCGGCGGCGCCACGTTGTTCGGCACCCACCGGCGCTGCTCCGCGCTCGATGCCGCGCTGGTCAACGGCACGGCGAGCCACGCTCTCGACTACGACGACTTCAGCAGCGACCTCGGCGGGCACCAGTCCGTGCCGCTCGTCTCGCCGCTCTTCGCGCTGGCGGAGGAGCGCGGGCTGTCCGGCATGAAGGTGATGCTGGCCTATGTCGTGGGCATGGAGGTGATGATCCGCCTGGCGCGGGCGGTGAACTTCGTCCACTACGACAAGGGCTGGCACCCGACCGCCACCATGGGGGTCTTCGCCGCCGCCGCGGGCTGTTCCCACCTGATCGGGCTGGACGCGAAGCGCACCGCCACCGCGCTGGCGCTGGCGGCCTCCATGGCATCCGGCCTCAAGGCCAATTTCGGCAGCATGACGAAGCCCTTCCATGTCGGCCATTGCGCGCGGAACGGGCTGCTGGCGGCGCTGCTGGCCGAACAGGGGTTCGAGGCGCGGCACGGCGTGATGGAGCACCGGCAGGGCTTCCTCGATGTCTACAACGGCCCGGGGCAGCACGACGCGTCGCGCATCTTCGAAGGCTGGGCCGCGCCGCTGGAGGTGGAGGCGCCGGGGATCGCGCTGAAGCAGTTCCCCTGCTGCGGCAGCACGCACCCCGCCATCGCCATGATGCTGAAGCTGGCGAAGGAGGAGGCGATCACCGCCGCCGACGTCGCGCGCATCGAGGTGCTGCCCCATGCCCGGCGGCTGCCCCACACCGACAACCCGCGCCCCGTCACGCCGCTGCAGGCGAAGTTCAGCGTGCAGTATGCGGTGGTGCGCGCCCTGCTCTCGGGCGCCCCGAAGCTCGCGCATTTCGAGGGCGAGGCGGCGCTGGAGCCGGAGGTGCAGCGGCTGCTGGCGCTGACCAGCGCCGCGCCGCATCCCTCCATGCCGCTCGACGCCGCGGAGCAGTGGGGGGCGGAGGTCATCGTCACCACGAAGGACGGCCGCCGCCTGTCGCGTCGCGTCGACCAGATGGTGGGCCGCGGCGGCGACAACCCGATGAGCTCCAAGGAGCTGTGGACCAAGTTCGCCGACTGCGCCGAGCGCGGCATCCCGCGCGAGAATGTCGCGCCGCTGTTCGACCGGCTGGAATGCCTGGAGGAAGCGGCCGACATGCGCGACGTGACGCGCCTGCTGGAGAGGCCCGCGCCGACCGAGGCGCCGCGCTTCGCCGAGGTGGAGCGCACGGGCGTCCCGCTCGAGACGAGCTGGGTTCCGTGACGCGCGACGGCTGAGGGAGGAAACGGGAATGCCGGACGGCACGCAGGCGAAGACGACCCCGATCTCCACCACGCTCGCCGGCTTCGTGCACGGCCTGCGGCACGAAGCCATCCCGGCCGCGACCCGCATGCGCGCGAAGCACCTGATGCTGGACGCTATCGGGCTCGGCCTCGCCGCCACGCGCCACGACTTCGCGGGCCCGCTGCTGCGGGGCGTGCAGGCGCTCGGCGAAGGCGGCACGAGCCCGGTGCTGGGCAGCGCCGTCACGCTGACGCCGCGCAACGCGGTGCTGGTGAATGCCGGGCTGATGCACGGGCTCGACTACGACGACACGCACATGAAGGCGATCGTCCACGCGACCACCTACTGCCTGCCCACCGCGCTGGCTGCGGCGCTGGAGGCGGGGGCGGGCGGCGCGGACCTTGTCACCGCCTATGTCGCGGGGATGGAGGCTTCGCTGCGGGTCGGCATGGCGGTGAAGGGCGGCTTCCACCATGGCGGCTTCCACGCCACTGCCATCTGCGCGCATTTCGGAGCCGCGCTCGTCGCCGGCAGGCTGTATGGCCTGACGGCGGAACAGCTCGCCGCGGCGCAGGGCATCGCCGCCAGCACCGCCTCCGGCATCCAGGTCTTCCTGGAGGAAGGCGCCTGGACGAAGCGGATGCATCCGGGCTGGGGCGGCGTCGGCGGCATCACCGCGGCGCGGCTGGCCCAGGCGGGCTTCGTCGCGCCCGCCCGCCCGTACGAGGGCCGCTACGGCCTGTTCCACAGCCACCTCCAGGACCACAAGGACGATGTCGACTACGCCGCGATGACCGCGGGCCTCGGCACGGTGTGGGAGACTGAGGCGATGGCGGTGAAGCCGTATCCGGTCTGCCACTTCCTGCATGGCTGCGCGGAGGCCGCCGCGCTGATCTGGCGCGAGGAGAGGCCCGAGCCCGGCGACATCGCCGCGCTGCGCGCCTTCGTGGCCGAACCGACCATGTCCATCATCAGCGAGCCGCTGGCGAAGAAGCGACGCCCGACCACTGACTACGAGGCGAAGTTCAGCGCGCAGTTCGTCACCGCCACCAGCCTGCTGCGCGGCCGCTTCGGCCTTGCGGAGCTGGAGCCGGACTCACTGGCGGATGAGCGCCTGCTGTCCCTGTCCGAACGGGTCGAGGTGGTGGTGGACCCCGACACGCACTTCCCCACCGCCTATTCCGGCGGGGTCGAGGTGACGCTGCGCGACGGCCGCGTGATCCGCCGCCACATCCCGGTGAATCGCGGCGCGGGGGAGCGGGCGATCTCGAATGCGGAGATCGTCGAGAAATACATGGACACCTCCACCACAGCGATCGACCGCGCGCGCGCCGAAAGCCTGCGCGACGCCGTGCTGGCGATGGAGGAGGTGCCGCTGCGCGAGCTCCGGCGGCTGCTGACGACCGGCTGAGGCCCGCCGGCCGGCGGGATCAGCCCTCGGGGGTGATCCGCGCCTCCCGCACGATGGTGCCGAGCTTGGCGATCTCCGCCTCGATGAAGCGGCGGAACTCGGCCGGCGCCATCGGCGCGGGGATCGAGCCCTGCTCCAGCATCCGGGACGCCAGCTCGGCGCTGCGCAGCGCGGCGGTCGCGACGGCGTTCAGCCGCGCCACGACCGGCTCCGGCGTGCCGCCGGTGGTGAGCAGGCCGAACCAGTTCTCCAGCTCGTAGCCGGCCAGGGCGGGGTCCTCCGCCATGGCGGGCAGGTCCGGCATGCTCGGCAGCCGCGTGCGCGACGTGACGGCGAGCGGCCGCAGCCTGCCTTCCTGGATCAGCGGCAGCATCCCCGCGGCGCCGGCGAAGTGCATCGTGACGCGCCCGGCCGCCACGTCGGTGATCGCCGCGGCGGTGCCGCGATAGGGGACGTGCACCGTGCGCACCCCGGCGATGCGGTTCATCATCTCGCCGTTCAGGTGCTGGATGTTGCCGACGCCGCCGGTCGCGAAGGAGAGCTGGTCCGGGTTGGCGCGCGCCAGCGCGAGCAGTTCGCCCACGCTGCGGGCCGGCACCTGCGGCCCGACCACAAGCACGTTCGGGATGCGCGCCGCGAGCGTGACGGGCGCGAGGTCGCGCAGCGGGTCGTAGGACAGGCGATCGCCATAGAGCGGCGGCGCCACCGCGATCTCGCCCGCGGTGGCCAGCAGCAGCGTGTAGCCATCGGGCGCGGCGCGGGCGACCGCCTGCGTGCCGATCTGCCCGGCGGCGCCCGCCCGGTTCTCCACCACCACGGGCTGGCCGAGCGCGGCGCGCATCGGTTCCGCCATCTGCCGCGCCAGCAGGTCGAGCCCGCCGCCGGGCAGGAAGGGCACGATGATGCGCAGCGGCCGGTTCGGGAAGTCGGACTGCGCCTGCGCCAAGCGCGGCGCGGCCGGTGCGGCGGAAATGGCGAGCAGAAGAGCCCGGCGGGACATGGCACGCATGGCGAACGCTCCTCCCTGATCGGGCGGCTTCGTCGCCGCCGCCGTTGCGGCGATGATGCGCGGTCCGCGCCGCGGCGCGCAACGGGTGATGCGATGGACGCCAGCGCGGCGGTGCGGCAGGCTGGCGCGCCCGCGGAAGGGAAGCGTTCCCCGGTGGGGCGTCCGGACTTCAAATCCGGGAGGGGCCGCCCGGCGGTCCCTGGTGGGTTCGACTCCCATTCCCTTCCGCCACCACCAGGCGGGGCGGCCCCCCTTCCACCCGCCCGATGATCGCCGCGGCCGCATGGCCCGCCGCGCGGATGCGGCCGAGCAGCGCGCCGGCGCCCTCCGGCGCGCAGGCGATGAGAAGGCCACCCGAGGTCTGCGGGTCCGTCAGCAGGTGGCGCATCGCCTCCGGCAAGGCGTCCGGCAGCGCCACCTCACTCCCGTAGCTGTCCCAGTTGCGCAGCGACCCGCCGGTGACGAAGCCGGCCTCGGCCAGCGCCATCGCCTGCGGCAGCAGCGGCACCGACGCGGGGTCGATCCGGAGCGCGAGGCCGCTGCCGCGCGCCATCTCCAGCCCATGCCCCAGCAGCCCGAAGCCGGTGACGTCCGTCACCGCATGCACCTCCGCCATGTCGCCGAGCTCGGCGCCGATGCGGTTCAGCGTGGTGGTGGTGGCGATGAGGTCGGCATAGCCCGCGGCGTCCAGTTCGCCGCGGCGATGGGCGTTCGCATGCACGCCGACGCCGAGCGGCTTGGTGAGGATCAGCGCATCCCCATCCAGCGCCCCCGCGTTGCGCCGCACCTGCCCGGGCCGGCAGGTGCCGATGACGGCGAGGCCGTAGATCGGCTCCGCCGTGTCGATCGAATGGCCGCCGGCCACGGGGATGCCGGCCGCCGCGCAGGCTTCCGCCCCGCCCGCCAGGATGCGGCCCGCCACCTCGACCGGCAGCGCGCCGAGCGGCAGGCCGAGGATGGCGAGCGCGAAGATCGGCCGCGCGCCCATTGCGTAGACGTCGCTGATGGCGTTGGTCGCGGCGATCCGGCCGAAGTCGCGCGGGTCGTCCACCACAGGCATGAAGAAGTCCGTGGTGGCGACGATGCAGCCGCCCTCCGGCGTCCGCCAGACCGCCGCGTCGTCCCCCGTCTCGGTGCCGACCAGCAGTTGCGGGAAGGCCGCCATCGCCGGCTGGCCGGCGAGCAGGCGTTGCAGCACGGCAGGGGCCAGCTTGCAGCCGCAGCCGCCGCCATGGGCCATCTGCGTCAGGCGTGGGGCGTCGGCGGGGGCATGGGTCATGCGGCGGCTCCGGTCGTCAGCATCGCGATGACGCCGCGTGCGGCGCCTTCACCATCGTGGAGCGCATGCCGCAACCGGCCGCCATGCCCCGCGCGAACCGCGCCCGCGGCGAAAAGGCCGGGCAGCGAGGTCCGCAGCGCCGCATCCACCACCACCGCGCCATCCGCGTCCCGCGTCACCTCCGCCGGCAGCGCGGCGGTGTTGGGCATCAGCCCGATCCAGGGGAAGACCGCGCGGGCGGCGATCCGCAGCGGGGCTCCCGCCCCTTCCCGCACCTCCACCGCCTCCAGCCCGTCCTCGCCCAGCAGGCGGAGGATCTCGGCATTGCGGTGCAGCCGGATGCGGGGTTCCGCCGCTGCGCGCGCCACGAACTCCGCCCGCGCGCGGGGTGCGGCGCCGCGGAGCAGGACATGCACCTCGGACGCCCAGGCGGCCAGGGTCAGCGCGCCCTGCAGCGCCGCATCGCCGCCGCCCACCACCACCACCGGGCGGCCGCGATGCAGCGGGCCGTCGCAATCGGCGCAATGGGCGATGCCGCGATGCGCGAAGGCCCCGGCGCCCGGCACCGGCAGCGGCCGGGGCGAGGCGCCGGTGGCGCAGATGACGGCGCGCGCGCGCAGCACCCGGCCGGGCTCCTCCTCCGGCCGCGCCGCGAAGCCCGCGCCATCGCGCCACAGCGTGGCGACGGGGCCGTCGATCGGCTCGGCCCCGGCCTCCATCGCCTCGCCGAACAGCGTCGCCGCATAGTCGGCGCCCGAGGCCTGGTCGGGCCGCGGCGGCTCGACCAGGTCGTTGACGTTCAGCACCAGCCCGCCGAACAGGCCGGTGCCGGCGACCGCAGTACGCAGCCCGGCCGCGGCGCAGGCGGTGGCGGCGGCAAGCCCCGCGATGCCGGCGCCCATCACCAGCACGTCATGGTCGAAGGCGTCATTCGGCATGGCCGGCTCCCGCAGGGTGATGCGCGGCGCGGGGCGACAGGCGGCGCACCGCGCCTTCCCGCCGCGTGACGCCGACCGCGTCCAGGTGTTCCAGGACCTCGATGGTGCGGTTGCGGCCGATCCCGGCGGCGTCGCGGAACTCGGCCGCGGTGAAGCCGCCGGGGCGGGCGGCGGCCAGCCGCGCCGCGACCTCCGCCAGGCCGTCCATCGCGGCGGCCGCGTACCAGCGGCCGGCGACCTGATGCGCCAGGCCGTCCCGGCGAAGGCCGTCGAGCAGGGCGAGCAGGAAGGCGGGCGGGGCGTGAAGCAGCCGCCCCGCATCCGCCGCAGCCACGCCGTCCCGCCCGATCCTCTCCAGCTCCTCCAGCAGGGCGTGCCGCCCGTCCCGGCGGGCGAGCGTCGCCTGCCGCGCCGCCTCCGGCAGCCGCACCACGCCGCCGGCCGACAGGTCCAGCGCGCCTTCGGCCGCCATCGCCCGCAGCAGGGCCGCGAAGGCCGCGGGCGGCAGGCCGGGGGGCGCGGCGGCGCGGCGCAGCGTCTCCGCCGCCACCCCCGCGCCGCCTTCGCGGAGACGCGCGGCGATGCGGGCCCGGACCGCATCGAGCGCGGTGCGCGCGAGGCAGCGCGGCGGCCGCCCGAGCAGCACCGCTCCCGCGCGGGCCAGCGCGGCATCGAGCGTCGGCGCGTCGAGGTTGCGCGCAGCGGCGAAGGGCGAGGGGTCGATGCCCTCGGGCCGGGCCGCCAACAGGGCCCTCAGGGCGAGGGCTGGATCAGGCTCGCGGAGCGCGGAGAGCTCCGCCACGCGCCCCGGGCGGGCGCGCGACGGCGCGAAGGGGTCGAGGATGCGTCCGCCGGCCAGCGTGCGGCGCCCCGCCGGGTCGCGCAGCACGAAGCGTTCGCCGGCGAGGGCGACGACGGAGGCATCGAGCACCAGCTGCGCCACGCCATCCGCGCCCGGCCCGATCGCGGCGCCGCGGCGGAGGCGCAGCCGCCCCGGCACCGCCGCCGCGCCGAGATGGAGGATGCAGGGCGTCCAGTGCGCCAGCCCCGTCCCGGCCGAGGGCGCCGCGCGCAGCTCCACGTCCAGCCGCGCGGTCGGGCGATGCAGCGCCGGCGGCAGCAGCCAGTCGCCGCGGCCAAGCTCCGCCCGCTCGATCCCGGCGAGGTTCAGCGCGCAACGCTGGCCCGCCCCCGCCCGCGGCACCGCTGCGCCGGCCACCTGCACGCCCCGCACCCGCACCGGATGCCCGCGTGGCGCCAGCAGCAGCGAATCGCCCGGCGCCACCGCGCCGCGCAGCACCGTGCCGGTGACCACGCTGCCGCTGCCGGCGACGGTGAAGGCGCGGTCCACGACGAAGCGGACGGGCTCGCCGGCCAGCGCGCCGGCCGCCCCGGCATGGCGGCGCGCGGCGTCGACCAGCGCATCGCGCAACGCGGCGATGCCCTGCCCCGAAGGCGCCGCGGTCGGGACCACGGGCGCGCCGGCCAAGCTGGTGCGGGCGACCAGCGCGGCGACATCGCGCGTCACCTCCGCCAGGCGCGGGGCGGCCACGCGGTCGCATTTCGTGATGGCGACCGCGGCGCCGGGGATGCCGAGGAGGTCGAGGATCTCCAGGTGCTCGCGCGTCTGCGGCATCACGCCGTCATCGGCGGCGACCGCCAGCAGCGCGGCGCCCGCGCCGCCCACGCCGGCCAGCATGTTGCGGAGGAAGCGTTCATGGCCGGGCACGTCGACGAAGGCGATGCGGCCGCGCAGGGGCGGCGGCAGGTCCATATGCGCGAAGCCGAGGTCGATGGAGATGCCGCGCGCCTTCTCCTCCGGCAGGCGGTCCGTGTCGGTGCCGGTCAGCGCGCCGACAAGCGTGGTCTTGCCGTGGTCGATATGCCCCGCCGTGGCGAGGATCAGGCCCTCGTCGCCCGTTGCCGCCTGCACCTGGACGCGTCCTTCTTCCCGCACGCAGCGAAGCGCGTTTCGCGCCGCCTTCCAAGCCTGCTTGACGTCGACGCGCACGGGGTCTGTCATGCCGGTGGACCCGCGCGCCGACGCGGGAGGGAGGAAGTCCGCGATGGCCGCAGCCGTTCCGCAGGAACCCGGATACGAGGTGGTGTGGCCGCTCGGCCGCAAGGTCTTCCCCGAGGTCGCGACGCAGGACCGGGTGGCCGACCTGTCGGGCAAGACGGTGGCGGAGTTCTGGGACTACCTGTTCCGGGGCGAGGACATCTTCCCGATCCTGCGGGAGCGCCTGTCCGCCCGTTATCCGGGCATCCGCTTCGTCACCTACGACACCTTCGGCAACCTGCACGGCCCGAACCAGCGGGAGCTGGTGGCGCGCGTGCCGGACCTGCTGAAGGCGCACAAGGTCGATGCGGTCATATCCGCGATAGGCGCCTGAGGCGCCTGCACGCCCGCCGTGCTGCGGGCCAGTGCAGTGGCTGAACGGGCCGGGGTGCCGGCCGTATCCGTGATCTCGTCGGGCTTCCTGAAGCAGGCGGCGGTGGTGGCGCGCGGGCTCGGCCTGCCCGACCTGGCCATCGCCGAATTTCCCGGCGTCCCGATGACCGACAGCACCGAGGAGCTGGTGGCGAAGGTGGAAGGTCACCTGCTGCCCCGCATCATCGAAGGCCTGTCGAAGACCCGCGCCGGCGCCTTCGCCGCACCGCCGGCCGAGCCGACGCCGGGCGAGGTCGTCTTCCGCGGCTCGCTCGACGCGGTGAACGAGCATTTCTACGAACGCAACTGGTCGGACGGCCTGCCCATCACCCCGCCGACGCCCGACCGCGTGGCGCGCTTCCTGGAATTCACCGACCGCCCGCCGCAGGACGTGATCGGCTGCATCCCCATCGCCAACCGCGAGGCGACGGTGTGGAACGTCGCGGTGAACGGCGTGATGGCGGGATGCCGCCCCGAATACATGCCGGTGCTGCTGGCCGCCGTGGAAGCGGTGGCCGACCCGCGCTACCGGATCGAGGATGCGGGATCGACCCCGGGCTGGGAGTCGATGATCGTGGTCAACGGCCCCGTCGCGCGGCAGCTCCACCTCAATTCCGGGCAGGGCGTGATGCGGGTGGGCAAGATCGCCAACACCTCCATCGGGCGCTTCCTGCGTCTGTTCCTGCGCAACATCGGCGGCTTCCACCATGCGCCGGAAGGGTCGGACAAGGGCAGCATCGGCCAGACCTGGCTGGTCGCCGCGGCGGAGAACGAGGAGGCGGTGGCGGAACTCGGCTGGCAGCCCTTTAGCGTGGATCGCGGCTTCGCGGCGGGGGAGAACGTGGTCACCGTGCAGTCGGTTGTGGCGATCAGCCCGCCTACCTATTCGGGCAGCGAGAACGCGGTCGAACACGCCGAACTCATCGCCGACGTGATCGGGCAGCGGACCTGCGGCTACTGGACCGCGCTCGGCATGGTCTACAGCAACTGGCACCCGCTGATCATGCTCGGCCCCTCCATTGCGCGGGTCTTCGCGAAGGACGGGTGGAGCAAGGACGACCTGCGGCGATACCTCCACGAGAACGTGAAGGTGAAGGCGTCGCTGGTCGAACGCTACACCTACTACTGCGGGCAGACCGGCTTCCGCGTGGACGATGCCGTGGACCAGGGGCTGCTGCCGCCGACCTACGGGGAATCGCGCGATCCCGACCGGATGGTCCCGGTGTTCCAGAAGCCGGAGTGGATCGGCATCGTGGTCGCGGGCGACTGGGGGCGCAACCAGTCCAAGGGCTACGTCAACAACCATGTCCAGGGCCCACCCGTCAGCAAGCGGGTCGCGCTGCCTCGCGATTGGGAGGCGAAGCTGGCGGCGTCTGCCTCCGGAAAGGCCTGACGCGGCGGCGCGGCCGTGGGATGAAGGGGGCGGGGGCGGGCAACCGCCCCCCTTACCCTTCCGGGCCACCCCGCATGGACCAGTCCGCGCCACCGCCGCACCATCCACCTTCGGTCGACGCCGTGCTGCGCAGCGCGGGCGGCACGGCCGCGATCGCGCGGTTCGGCCGCGCGGCGACGGCACGGGCGGTGCGCGAGGCCGTGGCGGCGGACCGCGCCGCGGGGCGCGTCCGCGCGGCCGAAGCCCTGGCCGCCGCCGCCGCGGCGCTGCTGGAACGCGCTTCCGTGCCCTCGCTTCGCCCCGTGCTGAACCTGACCGGCACGGTTCTGCACACCAATCTCGGCCGCGCCCCGATGGCGGAGGAGGCGGTGGCCGCCGCGGCGGGCGCGATGCGCGGCGCGGTCACGCTGGAATACGACACCGGGCGCGGAGGCCGCGGCGAGCGCGACGACCACCTGCGCGGCCTGCTGCGGGACCTGACCGGCGCGGAGGATGCGCTGGCCGTCAACAACAACGCCGCCGCCGTGCTGCTGGCCCTCGCCGCGCTGGCGGCGGGGCGGGAGACGGTCGTCTCCCGCGGGGAGCTGATCGAGATCGGCGGCAGCTTCCGGATGCCGGACATCATGGCGAGCGCCGGCACGCGCCTGGTCGAGGTCGGCACCACCAACCGCACGCATCCGCGCGACTATGCCGGGGCGATCACGGAGCGGACGGCGCTGCTGCTGAAGGTCCACACCTCCAACTACCGGATCGAGGGATTCAGCGCCGAGGTCGCGCCGCGCGACCTGGCGGCGATCGCGCGGGCGCATGGCGTGCCGATGATGGACGACCTGGGATCGGGCACGCTGGCCGATCTCCGCGCGCTCGGCCTGCCGGCCGAACGGACGGTGGCGGAAGCGGTGCGGGACGGCGCGGACCTCGTCACCTTCTCCGGCGACAAGCTGCTGGGCGGGCCGCAGGCGGGGTTCATCCTGGGGCGGGCGGATCTCGTCGCGCGCTGCGCCGCGCATCCGCTGCGCCGCGCGCTGCGGCTCGACAAGGTGCGGATCGCGGCGCTGGAGGCGACGCTGCGCCTGTACCGCGACCCGGACAGCCTGCCGCGCCGGCTGCCCGCGCTGCGGCTGCTGCTGCGCGGGGAGGCGGAGATCCGCGCGGTGGCGGAAGCCTGCCGCGCGCCCCTTGCGGCCTGGGCGGGGCGGGACTGGCGGGTGGAGGTGGTGGCCTGCCGCAGCCAGATCGGTTCCGGCGCGCTGCCGGTGGAAACGTTGCCGAGCGCGGGTCTGGCGCTGCACCCCGTGCCCGGCCTGCCCGGCTCGGCGGCCGGTGCGATGGCCGCGCGGCTGCGCGCGCTGCGCGTGCCGGTGATCGGCAGGGTGCGCGAGGGCGCGGTGCGGCTGGACTTCCGCTGCCTGGAAGCCGCCGCCCCGCTGCTCGACGCACTCGCGCCCTGACGGCGCGCCGCTATTCCGGCTGGAAGTTCGCGATGCGCAGCAGCTCCGCGTTGCGGGCGACATCGGCGGCGATGAAGCGTTCCGCCTCCTCCACCGTCTCCGCCACCGGCTCGAAGCCGAGCCCGGTGAGGCGCGTCACCACCTCGGGTTCCGACAGGCCGGCGACGAGCGCCTGGTTGATGCGGTTCGCGATCTCGCGCGGCATGGCGCGCGGGCCCCAGACGCCGTACCAGGAATAGAACTCGAAGCCCGGCAGCCCGGCTTCCGCCGCCGTCGGCAGGTCGGGCGCGACCGGCGTGCGCGCGGCGGTCGCGATGGCAAGCGCGCGCAGCTGCCCGCCGCGCACCATCGGCAGCGTCGCCAGCACCGGGTCGAACATCAGCTGCGCGTTGCCCGCCGCCACATCGGTCAGCGCCGGGGCGCTTCCGCGATAGCCGACGATCTCGATGTTGGCGCCGGTCAGGCGGTTGAACTCGATGCTGGCCAGGTGGCCGGCGGCGCCGAGGCTGCTGGTGGCGAAGGACCAGCGCGCGGGGTCGCGCTTCGCGGCCTCGACCACGGCGGGGATGGTGGCCTGGGGCAGGCGCGGGTTCATCACCAGCACCAGCGGGCCGCGGGCGGTGCGCGCCAGCGGCACGAAATCCGCCACCGGGTCGTAGGGCGCGTTCTTCATGACGTGCCGGGCCATCGGGTGGATCGAGGCCGAACCCATGATGGTGTAGCCATCCGCCGGCGCCTGCAGCACCGCCTGGCTGCCGATGGCGCCATTGGCGCCGGCCCGGTTCTCCACCACCACCGTCACACCGAGCCTCTCGCCCAGCTTCTGCGCCGCCAGCCGCGCCATCGCGTCGGTCGCGGCGCCGGGGGTGTAGGGGACGATCATGCGGATGGGGCGCGACGGCCACGCCCCCTGGGCGCGCACTGCAGGCGCCGCAAGCACGCCGGTTGCAAACAGGATACCGCGACGGCGGATCATGGCAGGAACATCCCTTCGCTGTTGCAGCATGCTGTCACGGCCGCCGCGGCGGTGGCAAATGCGCGCGGGCGCGGGCGAAGATGTTCGGCGGGGAGGGTTCCACGGGGGATGTTTGCCCTGCCCGGCCCGCAGGCGGGACCATGCCCTCCCCCGGCCCGCGCCGCCGAATCACGGGCCTCGCGCCGCGGCGGTCAGCCCCGGTGGTGGCAGGCGACCCAGTGGCCTGGCCGTGCCTCCCGCAGTTCCGGCGTCACGCTGCGGCAGGCGCCGGCATCGGCGATCGGGCAGCGCGTGTGGAAATGGCAGCCGGAGGGCGGGTTGAGCGGGTTCGGCACGTCGCCCTGCAGACGGATGCGCTGACGCTTCACCGTCGGGTCCGGGATCGGCACGGCGGACAGGAGCGCCTCGGTGTAGGGGTGCAGCGGGGTGGCGTAGAGATCCCGCGCCGAGGCGATCTCCACGATGCGGCCGAGATACATCACCGCCACCCGGTCGCTGATGTGCTCCACCACGCTGAGGTCATGCGCGATGAACAGGTAGGTGAGCCCGAACTTCTCCTGCAGGTCCTCGAGCAGGTTCACCACCTGCGCCTGGATCGAGACGTCGAGCGCGCTGACGGGCTCGTCGCAGATGATGAGCTTCGGCGAGACGGCCAGCGCGCGCGCGATGCCGATGCGCTGGCGCTGGCCGCCGCTGAATTCGTGCGGGAAGCGGCGGGTGTGGTCGGCGTTCAGGCCGACCGTCTCCAGCAGGTTCACCACCCTCTCCTCCCGCTCCCGCGCGGTCTTCGCGAGGGCGTGGATCACCAGCGCCTCGGCGATGATGGCGCCGACGGTCATTCGCGGGTTGAGCGAGGCGTAGGGGTCCTGGAAGATGATCTGCATGTCGCGCCGCAGGGCGACCATCCGCTGGTTGTCGAGGGCGGTGATCTCCCGCCCCTCGAACCAGACCTGGCCGGAGGTCGGCTCGATCAGGCGCAGGATCAGGCGGCCGGTGGTGGACTTGCCGCAGCCGGATTCGCCGACCAGGCCCAGCGTCTCCCCTGGCGCGAGGTCGAAGCTGACGCCGCTGACGGCGTGCACCTCCCCCACCGTGCGGCGCAGCACGCCCCCCTTCACGGCGAAGCGCTTGACCAGCTTCTCCACGCGCAGCAGCGGTTCGGTCATGCGATTTCTTCCGCACGGATGCAGGCGGCCTTGTGGCCGGGCGCGAGTTCGCGCAGCGGCGGCTGCGCGGCGGTGCAGGCCTCGATGGCGAAGCGGCAGCGCGCGGCGAAGCGGCAGCCCTGCGGAGGGTGCAGCAGGCTCGGCACCGTGCCGGGGATGGCCTCCAGCCGCCGGTGTTCCGTCGCCGCGAGGTCGAGGCGCGGGATGGAGCGGATGAGGCCCTGCGTGTAGGGGTGGCGCGGCCGCGCGAACAGCGCGCCGACCGGCGCCTCCTCCACCACCTTGCCGGCATACATCACGACCACGCGCTGCGCCGTCTCCGCCACCACCCCCATCGCATGGGTGATGAGGAGGACGGCCATGCCGAGCCTTTCCTTCATCTCGTTCAGCAGGTCGAGGATCTGCGCCTGGATGGTGACGTCGAGCGCGGTCGTCGGCTCGTCCGCGATCAGCAGCTTCGGGTTGCAGGACAGCGCCATCGCGATCATCACGCGCTGGCGCATGCCGCCCGAGAACTGGTGCGGGTAGTCGTGGACGCGGCCCTTCGGGTTCGGGATGTTCACCAGGCGCAGCATCTCCGCCGCGCGGTCGAGCGCGGCGCGGCGCGACAGGCCCTCGTGCTGGCGCACCGTCTCGGCGATCTGCTCGCCCACCGTGTAGACGGGATTGAGCGAGGTCATCGGCTCCTGGAAGACGAAGCCGATCTCCTTCGAGCGGATGGCCCGCATCCCGTCTGCATCGAGCGGCACCAGGTCCCGCCCCTGCCAGAGGATGCGGCCATCGACGATGCGGCCGGGCGGCATGGCGATGAGCTTCAGGACCGTCATGGCGGTCACGGTCTTGCCGCAGCCGGATTCGCCGACGACGGAGACGGTCTCCCCCCGGTCCACCGCGATGTCCACGCCATCCACGGCGCGGACCATGCCGTCATCGGTGCGGAAATGGACCTTGAGGCCCTGGATGTCGAGCAGGCGGGGCGCGGTCACTGCACGCGCCTCGGGTCCAGCGCGTCGCGCAGCCCGTCGCCCACGAAGTTGATGGCCAGCACGGTCAGGAAGATGGCGAGGCCCGGGAACAGCGCCCAGTGCGGCGCGAAATCCAGGTTGTCCTTCGCGTCGAACAGCAGCCGCCCCCAGGTCGGGATGTCGGGCGGGAAGCCGAGCCCGAGGAAGGACAGCGTGCTTTCCGCGATGATCGCCGCCGCCACGTCGATGGTCGCCGCCACGATCACCGGGCCGAGCGCGTTGGGCAGGATGTGGCGCACCACCAGCCGCGTGCGGTTGGCGCCGAGCGCGCGGGCGGCCTCCACGAATTCCTTCTCGCGCAGCGAGAAGAACTGCGCCCGCACCAGGCGGGCCACGGGCATCCAGCGGAAGCCGCCGATGACGATGACGATCAGGATGAAGACGCCGACCTCCGGCCCGACGAGCCCGGTCAGCGTGTCGCGGAACAGGTAGATGATCAGCAGCAGCAGCGGCAGCTGCGGCAGCGACAGGAACAGGTCCGTCACCCACATCAGCGCGGCGTCGAGGCGCGGCCCCGCCATGCCCGCCACCGCGCCGACCAGCACGCCGACCAGCACCGCCACCGCCATGGCCGCGAACCCCACCGCAAGCGAGATGCGCCCGCCATAGAGGATGCGCGCCAGCAGGTCCTGCCCGAGGTCGTCGGTGCCCAGCGGATGGTCCCAGGACGGCCCCTGCAGCCGCGCGGTGAAGTCGATCTCGTCGATCGGCAGGCGCCACAGCAGCGGCCCGACCAGCACGGCCAGCACCAGCAGCAGCAGCACCGCCGCGCTGACGACGGCGAGGCGGTGCTTGCGGAAGCGTCGCCAGGCCTCGCGCCAGGGCCCGATGCGCGGGCGCGCGGCGGCGGGCTGGCTAGCGATAGCTGATGCGGGGGTCGAGCCAGCCATACAGGATGTCCGCAACCAGGTTGAAGAAGATGACGAGGCAGGCGAAGACGAAGGTCACGGCCATGATCACCGGCGTGTCGTTCGCCAGGATGGCGCTGATCAGCAGCGACCCGATGCCAGGGACGCGGAAGATCTGCTCCGTCACGATGGCGCCGCCGAAGACGGTGGGCATCTGCAGCGCCACCAGCGTCACCACCGGGATCAGCGCGTTGCGCACGACGTGGCGGCGCGTGACGCGGCCTTCCGGCAGCCCCTTCGCGCGCGCCGTCGTCACATGGTCCAGCCGCACCACGTCCAGCACGGCGGACCGCACGAAGCGCGTCCAGGCCGCGCCCTGGAACAGGCCCAGCACCAGCACCGGCATGATGGATTGCCGCAGGTGTTCCCACCACCACCGCCACCCCGTCGCGTCGATCTGCGTGCGGTAGACGAAGGGCAGCCAGTCCAGCGTGATGGAGAACAGCAGGATCATCAGCAGCCCGGTGAAGAAGGTGGGCAACGAGAAGCCGACGAAGGCGAGCGTGTTGGCCACCTGGTCGAAGACCGAATAGGGCCGCGTCGCGGCATAGACCCCGACCGGCAGCGCGACCGCCAGCGCCAGCACCTGCGACGCGCCGATCACCACCAGCGTCGTCGGCAGGCGCTGCAGGATCAGGTCGTCCACCGGGATGCGGCTGACGAAGGAATACCCCCAGTCCCCGCGCAGCATGGCGCCGAGCCAGTGGAAGTAGCGGAGATGGACGGGGTCATCGAGCCCGAGGCTGGCGCGCAGCGCGGCGCGCACCTCGGGCGGGATGGCCGGGTTGGTCGCCAGCTCCTCGAACGGATCGCCGGGAGCGAGCGCGAGCACCGTGAACAGCACGACGCTGATCCCGAGCAGGCTCGGGATCGCGATGAGCAGGCGCCGGAGGAGGTACTGGGTCACGCGTCGCGGACGGCCGGCATCAGGCTTCCCGGTACCAGTCGCCCAGCAGCCAGAAGTCGTTGTCCCAGGCGCTCAGCACGGGGCGCAGGTTGTTCAGGCTGGCGCGCACGCGCGGGCGGCGGACCACCGGGATGATGTGGTTGCTGCCCACGACGAGGTCGTTCATGCGGATGAACAGCGCCGCCCGCTTCACCGGGTCCAGCTCGCCTTCCGCCTCGCGGTAGATGCGGTCGTATTCCTCGCTGCGCCAGCGGAGGATGTTGCGGCCCTGCCAGGAATTCTCCTTCGTCGACATCTCCCACGACACGAACTGGTTCATGAACAGCTGCGGGTCCGCCTGGGGCATCGTCGTCGTGTACATCTGCATGTCGGTCCAGAACTTCGTGTAGGTGTCCGGGTTTGCGACATCCGACGAGAAGAAGACAGAGGCGACGACCGACTTCAGCTCGAGGTCGATGCCCGCGCGCTGCGCCGCCTGCTTGTAGACCGCCTGGGTGCGCTGGCGCGGCGTGTTGACCGAGGTCTGGAAGACGAAGCGCAGCCGCACGCCGTCCTTGGCTCGGATGCCGTCGCGCCCGCGCGCCCATCCGGCCTGGTCCAGCACCTCGTTCGCCTTCTGGATGCTGAACTCCCACCGCATGTTGTCCGAACGGTAGCGCGGCGGGTTGTTCAGGAAGTTGGCCGCCGCCGGCCCGCCGCGGCCGTAGATGAACTGCTCGATCGCGTTGCGGTCCAGCAGCATCGCCATCGCCTGGCGAACCGCGGGATCGCGGAAGGCGGGGTGCTGCGTGCTGACATGCGCGCGCTCCCCGTTCACCTCGCGGTTCGGGTCGGTGACGCTCAGCATCACGAACTCGATGTCGCCGCCTTCCACGATGTCCACGCGCCCGCGCCCCGCGGCTTCGAGGCGCTTCAGGATCTCGTCCTCGACCTGGAGGTTCCAGGCATAGTCGAAGTCGCCGGTCTGCAGCACCGCCCGCGCGGCGGAGACGGCGTCGCCCCCGCCCTTCACCTCCACCGTGTCGAAATGCCCGCGATTGGCCATGTGGTAGTTCTGGAACAGCTCGGCCCGCACCGTGTCGCCGGGGGCGAAGCTGGCCAGGCGGTACGGGCTGGTGCCGACCGGACGCAGGTTGGCCGGCGCATCGCGCGAATTGGCGCCGGCATAGTCCTTGAACAGGTGCTTCGGGATGAGCATCCCGCGCGTGGCGACGAAGGCATCCGCCCAGAAGGGGGTCGGCCGCTCGAACTCCACCCGGACGGTGAAGTCGTCCACCTTGGTGACGTTGATGTCGCGGTAGCTGCCGGAGCTGACCGTGGCGGTGGCAGGGTTGCGGTTGTATTCCCAGTTGAACACCACGTCGTCGGCGCTGAAGTCCTGGCCGTCATGCCACTTCACGCCGCGCTTCAGCTTCCAGGTGACGGAGCGCCCGTCGGCCGACAGTCCGCCATTGTCGGTGGACGGGATCTCGGCCGCCAGGATGGGATGCAGCGTGCCGTCCTGCGCCCAGCCGGCCAGGGGTTCGTAGAAGATGCGGCTGGCGTCCTGGTTTGTGGTGCCGACGGCGAAATGGGGGTTCAGCAGCGTCGAGGCCTGCCAGTACAGGATCTTCAGCGGCCCGCCGCCGCCGCGCCGCGTCGGCCTGTACTGCGGCACGCTCTGCGCCGAGGCGGCCGGGATGCCCGACAGCGCGAGCAGCTGCGTCGCCATCGGCGCGGTGAGCCCGAAGGCCGCGAGCCGCCGCACGAAGCCGCGGCGCGAGAGTGAGCCGCGCTGCACGCGCCCGATCATCTGGCGCAGGTCGTCTGCCGTCATGCCCGTTCTCCCATCTCCGCCCGGCGGGCCTTTCGCGCGTGGCCCGCCCCCTGTTGCTTCCCGAACGCTACATGATGACGCGGCAGCCCTGCACGCTTTTCCGCGACCCGTCCCGTCAGCCGCGCAGGCTGCCCATTTCCTGTTCCACCACGCTCACCCAATAAGCGACGCCGAGCGGGATGATGTCGTCGTTGAAGTCGAAATGCGGCGTGTGGAGGTTGGCCGAGGTGCCGTCCGGCCCCGCGCCGCCGCCGATGAACATGAAGGCACCCGGCCGCGCCTGCAGCATCAGGGCGAAATCCTCGGCCCCCGTCACGGGGGCGTGGGCGGGGTCCACCGCCGTCTCTCCCACCAGCGCGGCCGCGGCGGCGAAGGCGACCTTCGCCTGCTCCGCGTGGTTCACCAGGGCGGGCACGCCGCGGGTGTACTCGACCTCCGCCGCGCAGCCATGCGCCGCGGCAAGGCCGCGGGCGAGCTCCCCGATCCGCCGCTCCAGCAGGTCACGCACCGCCGGCGTGTAGCTGCGCGATGTGCCGGTGACGGTGAGCTCCGCCGGCATCACGTTCGACGCCTTGGGCGATCCTCCCTCGATGGAGCCCACGCTCAGCACCGCGGCTTCCACCGCCGGGACATTGCGGCCGATGATGGTCTGGAGCGCGAGGACGAAATGCGCCTGCACCACCGTCACGTCGGTGGCGAGGTGCGGGGTGGACCCGCCATGCCCGCCGGTGCCGCGGAAGGTCACGCGGAAGCGGTCGGCGGCGGCAAGCGCCGGGCCGGTGCGGATGGCGAAGCTGCCGGCGGGCATGGTGGGCTTGTTGTGCAGGCCATAGACCACGTCGCAGGGGAAGCGGTCGAACAGCCCGTCCTCCAGCATCGCCTTGGCGCCGCCGCGCCCCTCCTCGGCGGGCTGGAAGATCAGGTGGACGGTGCCGGCGAAGTCCCGGTGCGCCGCCAGCCACCGCGCGGCGCCGAGCAGCATGGTGGTGTGTCCGTCATGGCCGCAGGCATGCATCAGGCCGGGATGGGTGGACGCCCACGGCTTTCCCGTCGCCTCCGGGATCTGCAGCGCGTCCATGTCGGCCCGCAGCCCGACCACGCGCTGCCCCGGGCGGCTGCCGCGGATGGTGCCGACCACGCCGAAGCGGCCGACCCCTTCCGTCACCTCGATGCCGAGCGCCCGCAATTCCCGCGCGACGAGGGCGGAGGTCCGGACCTCCTCCATGCCGAGTTCGGGATGGGCGTGGATATCGCGGCGGATCGCGGCGAGATCCTCCTGCCAGGCCCGCACGCCCTCGACCACCGGATGGACCATCGCCCGCCTCTCCCGCCCCCTGTTCCCCGGCAGCATGCCAACTCCCCAGCCGCCGCGCGAGGGGGGCGCACGCAGGTCAGGCGCCGCGCGCGCGATGCGCCCGCCAGACGACCGCCGCCCCCGCCAGCGGCAGCACCGCCACCGCCGCGAAGGCCGCGGCGTAGGAGCCGAGCAGCAGCACCGCCGCGCCGAAGGCCGGCGGGCCGACGACGATGCCGCCATAGGTCGCGCCCATCACCGCGCCGCTCGCCGCCCCCGCGCGTCCCGGCGGGGCCAGGCGCGCCACCTCCGCCATGGCGATCCCGGCCCAGCCATTGGCGCAGGCGCCGAAGGCGCAGAGCAGCGCCAGCACGGCCCCCGCCGGCCACTGCGCGGCCAGCGGCATAGCCAGCGCCGCCAGCCCGATGCCGCAGCCCAGCAGCGCAAGGGTGGGAAGCCCGGCGCGCAGCCTGTCCGCCAGCAGCGCCCAGGCCAGCCGTGCCGCGGCCCCGCTGGCCTGCACTGCCGCGGTGGCCGCACCCGCCGCCACCGGCGTCCAGCCGAACTCGGCCACCAGCATCGTCACGCCATAGGCGCCGAGCGACAGCTGCACGGTGGAGAACAGCGCCCCCATCGCGGCGAGCGCGCCGAGACCGCGGCCCGCGCGCGGCACGCCACCCCCGCCCGGCGCCGCAGCCGGGGCGGGCGCCGGGTCGCGATCGTCGCGCCAGGCCTGGTGGAAGGGGGTCAGCGCCGCGGCCGCGAGCAGCAGCACCAGGCCGACGCCGAGCGCCGTGCCGCGCCAGCCGGCCAGCAGGGACGCGGCGGGCAGCAGCAGCCCCGCCATCACCCCGCCCAGCGGCACGCCCATCTGCTTGACCGAGAAAACGAGGTTGCGCCGCGCCGCGGGCGCGCGACGGTTCAGCACCTGCGTCGCCGCCGGCGTCGTCAGCCCGTAGCCGATGCCGAGGAGCAGCGAACCGGCCGCCACCCCCGCCAGCCCGCCCAGGCCGATGGCCGCGCTGCCGGCCCCGCCGAGCCCGAGCGCGAGCTGCGTGAGCCGCGCCGGACCCACCCGCGGCAGCAGCCCGCCGCAGACGAAGGACGCGGCCGCCGCCGCGCCGTAGACCAGCGCCACCTGCGCGCCGATCAGCTGCGCGCCGAGGCCGAGGTCGCGCGCCGCGACGGGCGCCATCACCGGCAGGGCATAGACCGCCATCGTCGCCAGCGCCTGCGCCAGCGTGGTGGCGAGCAGCGCGGCGCCGAGGCCGCCGAACCGTCCCGGCATGCTCATCCGCCTTCCAGCCGCCGCGTCAGCGCCGCCGCCTCCGCGCGAAGCTCCTCGCCGAGCGCGGCAAGCCCGATGCGGCGCAGCTGTTCGCTGACCCCCACCATGACCACGGCATGGGAAACGCGGCCATGCGGCATTACCGGGGCGGCGACCACGGTGACGCCGGCGATGTAGCGCCCCTCGTCCACCGCGTAGCCCGCCTGCGCCGTGGCCGCGATGTCGGCCCGCCATTCCGCGAGGCTCGGCGGGTCCTCCCAGCGGAGTGCCGCGAAGCGGCGTTCCAGCACCGGCCAGGGATGGCCGCCGAAGGCCGCGATGCAGCGGCCGGTCGCGCTGATCAGCGCCGGGTAGCGGCTGCCGATGTCGACCTGCAGCCGCAGCGCCTGGCCGGGGCGCGAGATGGCCACCACCACGATGCGCTCCAGCCCCGCCACCTCCACCCCGATCGCGGTCGCGCCGTGGCGCGTGGCCAGCCGGTCCAGCACGGGCTGGGCCAGGTTGCCGAAGGCGTCGTGGCGCAGCATCGCCCGCGCCAGCGCCAGCACGCCGCCCGCCAGGCCGTAGCGCTTCGTCACCGGGTCGAAGGAGACGAGATCCTCCGCCGCGAGGGCACGGAGGATGTGCAGGCAGGTGCTGGGCACGAGGCCGAGCGCGCGGGCGATGGGCTGCACGCCGAGCGGCTCCGTGCTGCGGGCGAGCAGGCGGAGGATGGCGGCGGCGCGCGTGACCGCCGGCACCCCGCGGATCACCGCGCCGCCCCCCCGCGGGGCGGGCGGAAGGGCATCGGCGCGGGGTCGCGGCGCGGGCGGCATGTTGTCTCGATACAATAGGATATGCGCATTGACAACAGCATGGCCGAACGGCTCCACTTCCCGCCGCAGCACGCAGGGAGCGACGACGCCGGATGCCGAGGCTGACCGACAGCACGGGCTACGCCTTCGCCCAGGCGAATTTCGCGCCCGGGAAGCTGTGGGAGTTCTTCGACGGCGACCGCGCCGCGCTGAACATCGCGCATGAGTGCATCGACCGGCACGCGGCGGACCCCGCGCGCCTGGCCGTGCGCGTGGCCCATGCCGATGGCCGCGACGAGGCGCTGACCTTCCGCGCCCTGTCCGACTGGTCCGGCCGCGTGGCGCATTGGCTGGAACGCCGCGGCGTGATGCCCGGGGACCGCGTGGCGGTGATGCTCGACCCCTCCCTGCCCTTCTACGCCGCGATGTTCGGCGCGATGAAGCGCGGCGCCGTCGCGGTGCCGCTGTTCACCCTGTTCGGGCCGGAGGGCGTGCGGCTGCGCGCGGCCGATTGCACGCCGCGCGTGCTGCTGACCGGCGCCGACAAGGCCGCGGCCGCCGCCGGCATCCCGGGGGTGGAGGTGGTGGTGGCCGATGCGCGCTGGCTGGAGGAACTCTCCGCCCTGCCCGCCGAATGGCGCCCCGCGACACGCGCCGACGACATGGCGCTGTTCCAGTACACCTCCGGCACCACGCGCGAATTGCCGGCGGCGGTGAAGCACACGCACCGGTCGGTCGTGGTGCTGATGCTCGCCGCGCTGTACGGCACCGGCATCCGGCCGGGCGACGAGTTCTTCTGCCCCTCCTCCCCGGCCTGGGGGCACGGGCTGGCGCATGGCACGCTGGCGCCGCTCGCGCTCGGCGTCACCACCGGCACCTATGCCGGGCGCTTCGACCCGGTGCGGCTGATGCGGGCGCTGCAGGACTACGGCATCACCAACCTCTCCGCCGCCGCGACCCATTACCGGATGATGCGGACCTCCGGCGAGGCGTCGCGCTTCCGCTTCGCCATCCGCAAGCTGTCCTTCACCGGCGAGCCGATCGACGCGGAGACGCTGCGCTTCATCGACGCGACCTTCGGCGTGCCGGCCTGCTCGATGTACGGCACCACGGAGGTCGGCGTGGTGCTGGTGAACTACCCCGGCGCGGCCGACTTCGCGGTGAAGCCCGGCGCCCTCGGCAAGCCCGTGCCCGGGCTGCGGGTGGAGGTGCAGCGCCCCGACGGCACGCCGTGTGCGCCGGGCGAGACCGGGGAGATCAAGGTGCTGCGCCGCGGCGCCTGGGTGCCGACCAAGGATCTCGGCCGCATCGACGAGGACGGTTATTTCCACCATGCCGGCCGCGCCGACGACGTCATCATCTCCGCCGGCTGGACGATGAGCGCGGTGGAGATCGAGGACGTGCTGCTCCAGCACCCCGACGTGACGGAGGCCGCGGCCATCGGCGTGCCGGACGCCACGCGCGGACAGGTAGTGAAGGCCTTCGTCGTCAGCCGCCGCCCCGCCGGCGAGGACTTCGCGCGGGAATTGCAGGACTTCACCCGCAACCGCCTCAGCCAGCACGAATACCCCCGCCAGGTCGCCTTCGTGGCCGAGCTGCCGAAGACGCCCGCGGGCAAGGTCAACCGCAAGGCGCTGCGCCAGGCCGAGGCAGCGCGCGCCCGCCCCGCCACACCCGAAGGACACCCCGCATGAGCGAGACGACGACGCGGCTCTTCCCCCGGATCACCGAACAGGCGCTGGACGAGCTGCGCGCGCGCATCGGCGTGCGGATCGAGAACACGCAGGAACCCTGGTGCCACGAGGCGACGCGCGACAACATCCGCCACTACGCCCACGGCATCGGCGACGACAACCCGCTGTGGTGCGACCCGGCCTATGCCGCGAAGTCCGACCTGGGCGGCCTCGTCGCCCTGCCCTCCTTCCTGTTCTCCACCAGCCGCATCGTCTCCGGCTATGTCGGCGGCATCCCGGGCGTGCATGCCATGTGGGCCGGCGCGGACTGGACCTGGCACCGCTGGGTCCGCCGCAACGAGACGATCACCACCGAGGCCTGGCTGAAGGACCTGGTCGAGCACCGGACGAGCTTCGCCGGCCGCTCCATCCAGCAGGTCTACCATGTCCGCTTCTTCGGCGAGGGCGGCGACCTGGTGGCCGAGGCCGACAGCTGGTGCTTCCGCACGGATCGCGACGCGGCGCGGGAGGAAGGCACGAAGTACCGCGACCTGAAGCGGAAGCCTCCGCGCCGCTACACCGACGACGAGCTGGAGCGGATCTGGAGCCTCTACGCGCAGGAGAAGCCGCGCGGCGCGACCCCGCGCCACTTCGAGGATGTCGAGGTCGGCGACACGCTGCCCACCATGCCCAAGGGGCCGATGACCGTCACCGGCTTCATCGCCTATGCCCAGGGCTGGGGCGGGCTCTACATCCGCGCCAACCGCCTCGCCTGGAAGCAGGTGAAGGCGCATCCGGGGCTTGGCATCCGCAACCGCTTCAACATCCCCGACTGCCCCGAGCGCGTCCACTGGGAGCCGGAGATGGCGCTGATGGTCGGCGCCCCCGGCGCCTATGACTACGGCCCGGAACGCTGTTCCTGGCTGACCCACCACCTGACCGACTGGATGGGCGACAGCGGCTTCCTGGTGCGCGCGACGAGCAAGCTGCGCCGCCACAATCCGGAAGGCGACCTGCTGTTCATCGACGGCCGGGTGACCGCCAAGCGCGTGGAGGGCGGGCGCCACCTGGTGGACATCGCGCAGGAGGCGCGGAACCAGGATGGCGAGTTGTCGGTGGTCGGGACCGGAACGGTCGCGCTACCCTCGCGCGGCTGAACGACAAGACACGGAGGAAACGCAACATGCGGCGGAGAAGCCTGCTCGCCCTGCCAGTCGCGGCGCTGGCGTCGCCGGCCCTCGGGCAATCCTGGCCGGCGCGGCCGGTGCGGATCGTCGTGCCCTATCCCGCCGGCCAGGGCACCGACATCTTCGGCCGCCGCTTCGCCGATTTCTACGCGCGCCACTTCAGCCAGCCCTTCGTGGTGGAGAACCGCGCCGGCGCCGGCGGCAACGTGGGCACCGCCTTCGTCGCGCGGTCGGAGCCGGACGGCCACACGCTGCTCTGGGGCACCAACGCCACCCATGCGGCGAACGAGTTCATGTTCGCCTCGCTCGGCTTCGATCCCGTGCGCGACTTCGAACCGATCGCGGGCATCCTGCGGCTCGGCATGGTCGTCTTCACCGGGCCGCAGGCGGAACCGCAGACCCTGCCGCAGTTCCTCGCCACCGCGCGCGCCCGCCCCGGGCAGGTCTCGGTCGGCGTGCCCAGCACAACGGCCCGTGCCGCGCTGGAGATGCTGCGCCGCGCGGCCGGGGTTGAGCTGACGCCGGTGCCCTACAATGGCAGCGGCCAGGCGCTGACCGGCGCGCTGCGGGGCGACGTGCAGGCGGTGGTGGACACGCTCGCCTCCACCCTCGGCGCCATCCGCGGCAACCAGGTGCGCGCGCTCGGCGTCTCGCTCGGCCGGCGGTCGGAATCGCTGCCAGGGCTGCCCACCTTCCGCGAGCAGGGCGTGGATGTCGAGGTGGATGCCTGGAACGCCTTCTACGCCCCCCGCGGCACGCCGCGGGAGATCGTGCAGGCGCTCAACGCCGCGTCCAACGCCGCGCTCGCCGACCCGGCGCTGCGCGCGGCGGTGATCAATGGCGGCGCCGAGCCGATCGGCGGCACGCCCGAGGACCTGGCCGCGCTGATGCGGACCGACCGGGCGAAGTGGGAGCCGGTGATCCGCAGCCTCGGCATCACGGCGCAGTAGCGGCATGGACGATGCCGGCGCCTGGCCCGGCCCGCTGGCCGGGCTGCGCGTGCTCGACCTCACCCGCGTCCTCGCCGGGCCGCTGGCGACGCAGTTCCTGGGCGACCTCGGCGCCGAGGTCATCAAGGTGGAACCGCCCGGCACGGGGGACGAGACGCGCGGCTTCGCGCCCTTCGTCGGGGGGGAGAGCCACTATTTCGTCGGCCTCAACCGCGGCAAGCGCAGCCTGGTGCTGGACCTGCGCCAAGCCGAGGGCGCGGAGATCCTGCGACGGCTCGCCGCGACCGCGGATGTGCTGGTGGAGAACTTCCGCCCCGGCGTGATGGACCGCCTCGGCCTCGGCGCCGCGGCGCTGATGGGGGCGAATCCCCGCCTGATCTACTGCGCCATCTCCGGCTTCGGGCTGACCGGGCCTCTGCGCGACAAGCCGTCCTTCGACATCGTCACCCAGGCGCTGAGCGGCGTGCTGAGCGTCAACGGGCAGGAAGGCGCGGCGCCGGTGAAGATGGGCCTGCCGGTGGGCGACATGTCGGGCGGCATCTTCGGCGCCATCGGCATCCTCTCGGCCCTGCACGAGCGCCACGCCACGGGTCGGGGGCGGGTGGTGGATGTCAGCCTCTACGATGGCACCATGTCGCTGCTCGGCTACCTCGCGCAGCTCGCGCAGGTCACCGGGCGCGACCCCGCGCCGATGGGGTCGCGCCATCCCTCCGTCGTGCCCTATGACGGCTTCCCGGCGCGCGACGGCGTCATCGTCATCGCCTGCCTCGCCGACCGCTTCTGGCCGAAGCTCTGCGACGCGCTGGACTGCCCGGAGATGGGCGCCGACCCGCGCTTCGCTACCATGGCGCTGCGGCGGGAACACCGCGGCGAGATCGAGCCCCGCATCGCCGCCATCACCGCGACGCGCAGGGTCGCGGAGTGGGAGGAACGGCTGGCCGCGCATGACGTGCCGCACGCGCCCGTCCTCGGCGTCAACGCCGCGCTCGCCCATCCCCACGCCGCCGCGCGCGGCATGGTGGCGGAGGTGGAGCACCCGTCCGCCGGGACGCTGAAGCTGCTCGGCCGCCCCATCAAGTTCCCGGGCGAGGAACAATCGGCGCTGCGGCCGCCGCCGCTTCTCGGCCAGCACGGCGGCGAGGTGCTGCGCGAGCTTGGCTTCGACGATGCCGGGATCGCGGCGCTGCGCGCGAAGGGCGTGCTGGGCGGCTAGCGGCCTTCCCACCGCGCAGGGTGCCGCTAATCTTCCGGCATGCAGCCCCATCCGACCGCCGCCGCGCGCCTCGTCGAATTCCTCGCCGCCCAGGGCATCGACCGTGCCTTCTGCGTGCCGGGCGAAAGCTACCTCGCGCTGCTCGATGCGCTGCACCGGCACCCGACCATCGACCTCGTCACCGCACGGCAGGAGGGCGGGGCGGGCTTCATGGCGGTGGCGGATGCGCGACTGACGGGGCGGCCCGGCGTCGTGATGGTGTCGCGCGGGCCGGGCGCCTGCAACGCGGCGATCGCGGTTCACACGGCGGAACAGGATGCGGTGCCGCTGATCCTGCTGGTCGGGCAGGTGCCGCGCGCGTCGCTCCGGCGCAACGCCTTCCAGGAGATCGACTATGCCGTGATGTTCCGCGGCATCGCCAAGTGGATCGGCGAGGCGACGGAGCCCGGGCAGGTGCCGGAGATGATCGCGCGTGCCCATGCCATCGCCACCGGCGGCGTGCCCGGCCCGGTGGTGCTGAGCCTGCCGGAGGACGTGCTGGCCATGCCCTGCCCCGCGCCGGCGCCCCCTGCCACTCGGCCGCTTCCCGCGCCGCCGGCGCCCGCCGATGCCACGCGGCTCGCTGCCCTGTTGCGCGCCGCGCGGCGGCCGATCCTGCTCGCCGGGCACGGCTTCGAGGCCCCGGGCGGGCGCGCCGCCCTGCTCCGCTTCGCCGAGGCCTGGCGCCTGCCTGTCGCGGTCAGCTTCCGCCGGCAGGACCTGTTCCCGAACGACCACGCGCTCTACGCCGGCGACATGGGGCTGCGGAACCCCGACGCGCAGCGCGCGGCCTTCGCCGAGGCCGATCTCGTGCTCGCGCTCGGCACAAGGCTGACCGACATCACGACGCAGGGCTGGACCTGGCCGGCGCGCGGCCAGGCGCTGGTGCATGGCTGCGCCGATCCGCGCTTCCTCGGCTGGCAGTTCCCGGCCACGCTCGCCCTGCCCGCCGATGCGCTGGCCACCCTCGCCGCGCTCGATGCCGAGACGCCCTCCGCGCCGGCAGGGCGTGAGGAGTGGGTCGCCGCGCTGCGGGCGATCCACCTGGCGGATTGCGCCGTCGCGCCGGGTGACTGGCCGGACGGCGTCGCCTTCGCCGAGGTCGCGAAGCTGGTGGAGGGTGCGGCGGCGCCGGATGCGATCGTCACGCTCGATGCCGGCACCTTCGGCGCGCCCTTCTACCGCAAGGTCGCCTGGCGGCAGGGGCAGCGCCTGCTGGCGCCGATCTCGGGCGCGATGGGCTTCGGCATGCCGGCCGCCGTCGCGGCCGCGCTGCGCCATCCCGGGCGGCAGGTCATCTGCGCGGTGGGCGATGGCGGCGCGCTGATGACGGGCGGGGAATTCGCCGTCGCCATGGCCCGCGGCGCGGCGGTGAAGCTGCTGCTGTCGGACAACGGGTCCTACGGCTCCATCCGCATCCACCAGGAACGCGAGCATGGCGGCCGCGCCAGCGGCACCGACCTGGCGAACCCCGACTTCGCGGCCTGGGCCGGCGCCTTCGGCGCCCCGGTACTGCGGGTGGAGGGCCGCGCCGACCTGCCCGCCCTGGCCGCGGCGCTGCGCGCGCCCGGGCCGCTGGCTGCGGTGATCCGCACCTCGCTCCGCGCCGTGCTGCCGCGTCCCGGGCGCGGCTGACCGGCGCGCGGGCCGCCGCGCGTCAGTTCGCGCCGCGGATCGCGGCGCAGACGGCGTCCGTCACCTGCGCCGTGGTCGCGCTGCCGCCGAGGTCGGCGGTCAGCACGCCATCGGCGCAGACCCGCTCCACCGCCGCCATCAGCCGCGCCGCGGCCGCGGCCTCGCCCAGATGGTCCAGCATCATCGCGGCGGTCCAGAAGGTGGCCACCGGGTTCGCGACCCCCTTGCCGGCGATGTCGAAGGCCGATCCGTGGATCGGCTCGAACATCGAGGGGAAGCGGCGGGACGGGTCGAGATTGGCGGTCGGCGCCACGCCGAGCGAGCCCGCCACCGCGCCCGCAAGGTCGCTCAGGATGTCGGCGTGGAGATTGGTGGCCACCACCGTGTCGATGCTGGCCGGGCGGCGGACCATGCGCGCGGCCATGGCATCCACCAGCTCCTTCTCCCACGTCACCTGCGGCCAGTCGCGCGCGACCTCGGCCGCGATCTCGTCCCAGAACACCATCCCGTGCTTCTGCGCGTTGGACTTGGTCACCACGGTCAGCAGCCTGCGCGGGCGGGACGCGGCGATGCCGAAGGCGGTGCGCATGATGCGGGTGACGCCGGCGCGGGTGAAGATCGCGGTCTCGGTCGCGACTTCCTCCGGATGGCCGCGATGCGCGCGGCCGCCATGGCCGGCGTATTCGCCCTCGCTGTTCTCGCGCACGATCACCCAGTCGATGTCGCCGGGGTTCACGGCGCGCAGCGGGCTGGTCAGGCCGGGCAGGACGCGGGTCGGGCGGATGTTCGCATACTGGTCGAAGCCCTGGCAGATCCGCAGCCGCAGGCCCCACAGGGTGATGTCGTCCGGCAGGTGCTGGTCGCCGACGGCGCCGAAGAAGATCGCGTCGAAGCCCTTCAGCACGTCCAGGCCATCCTCCGCCATCATGCGGCCCGTCTCGCGGTAGTAGTCGCTGCCCCAGGGGAATTCCGTGACGTCGAGGCGGAAGTCGCCATCGCGCTCGGCCAGCGCCCGCAGGACCTGCAGCCCGGCCGGGATGACCTCCTTCCCGATGCCGTCGGCGGGAATCGCGGCGATGCGGTGGGTGCGCATGGGGGCTCCTGGGCGGTGCTGTGCCGCAGCCCGCATAGGGGGAAGCGGCGCCGCCGGCAATCTCGGCCCGTGGCGCCGCGCCGCCGCTACTGCGGCTCGATCCGCGCGTCGCGCACCACGCCGGTCCACTTCGCGAGATCGGACGCGATCTCCCGCGCGAAGGGCTCGGGGCCGCCGGGCACCACCGCCTCGATGTAGGTCTGGGCGAGCTTCGACGCCACCGCGGGGTCGCCCATCACCTGGCGCAGCGCGGCGTTCCACCAGGCCACCACCTCCGGCGCCGTGCCGGCCGGGCCGAGCAGCCCGGTCCAGGACATCGCCTCGAGCCCGGCGAGTTCCGCCACCCCGCTCTCCGCCATGCTCGGCGCGTCCGGCGCCAGCGGCGAACGCTGCCGCGCGACGACGCCGAGCAGCCGCGCGCGGCCGCCCTGGGCCTGCGGCAGGGCGGAGTTGAAGCCGTCGATCATCAGCTGCACGCGCCCGGCCGCGAGGTCGAGCAGCGCCGCCGAACTGCCGCGATAGGGCACCGATTCCACGCGCGCGCCCAGCGAATGGGCCAGCAGCTCCATCGCCAGGTGGCTCATCGTGCCCAGCCCCGGATTGGCGGCGGTGTAGAGCCCGGGCGGGGCGGCGCGCAGCAGCGCCGCGGCCTCGGCCATCGTGCGGGCGGGGAAGTCGGGCGCCACCACCAGCGCGAACCCGGTCCGCGCGAACAGCGCGATCGGCGCCAGGTCGCGGATCGGGTCATAGGGCAGGTTGCGGGTCAACGGCGGGTTGATGACCAGCGGCGACTGGGTGGTGACCAGCAGCGTCAGCCCGTCCGGCCGCGCGCCGCTGACCGCCTGCACGCCGAGCGCGCCGGAGGCCCCGGGCCGGTTCTCCACCACCAGCGTCGCGCCGAGGCGGCGCTGCAGCTCCTCCGCGACGAGGCGGGCGAGGATGTCGGAGGTGTTGCCCGGCGGGAAGGGCACCACCAGCCGCACCGGGCGCGACGGATAGGCCTGCGCCAGGGCCGGCAGCGGCAGCGCGGTCGCGGCGACGGCGGCAAGCAGGGCGCGACGTTGCGTGCGGAAGGCTTGGATCATGTCTCTCCCCCTCTCTCAGGCGGCCGCCATGGCATCCAGGCGGCGACGGAACATCGGGCCCCAGCCGCCCGCGCGCAGCATCTCGACCAGATGGGGCGCGAGCGGCGGAAAGGATGCCTCGGTGCCGCGCGCCAGGTTGCGGACGCGGGCGGCGACGAAATCCACCTCCACCGCCTCCCCGTCGGCGAACATGGCGCGGACGCCGGGGCAGCGCGGCAGCACCGGCAGCCCGGCGGCGAGCGCGTTGCGGAAGGACCCGATCGGGATGCTCTCCGCCACCAGGCCAACGCCGCAGCCCTTCAGCCCGATCATGCCCTGGATATGCGCGTTGCCCTGCGCGAAGCGGCGCCCGCCCACGACGATGTCGCCGGGCTGCGCGCGCTTCGGGAAGCCGGGGTCGAGGCCGGCGAAGACGTGGTCCTTCAGCACCTCGGGCCGCGTCTCGCGCTTCAGGGCCCATTCCAGGGCCATCAGGTCACCGTCGATGGCGACGTTGTCGGGATAGACCCAGGCGCGTCCGCGCAGGACCAGGTCGCTCATGCCGCATGCCTCCAGCCGGATTCCCGCAGCAGGGGGCGCGGATCGGCGATGGCGCCCGCGACGGCGGATGCCGCCACGGTCGCCGGCCCCGCGATGTGCAGCACCGCGTCATGCGCGCCGAGCCGCCCGGGTTCGTTGCGCGTGCCGGTGCCGATCGAGTGTTCGCCGGACGCGACGCCGCCGATCCGCCCACCCGCGCAGACGCCGCAGCCCGGCGCCGTCACCATCGCGCCGGCGCGCAGGAAGACCTCGACCAGCCCTTCGGCCGCCGCATCGGCCGCGACCTGCTGCGTCGCGGGCGTGACGATGAGGCGTACGCCCGGCGCCACCTGCCGGCCGCGCAGCAGGTTCGCCGCCACGCGCAGGTCGTCCAGCATCCCCGACGCGCAGGACCCGATGAAGGCGTGCTGGATCGGCCGGCCCGCCACCTCCGTCACGTCCACCGCGTTATCGGGGGTCGGCGGCAGCGCGACCTGCGGCGCGAGGGCGGAGAGGTCGAGCGTGACGCGCGCGCGATAGGTCGCGCCGGCATCGGGCAGCGCCGGGTGCATCGGCCGCTGCGCGCGGGCGCGGGCATAGTCCAGGCAGCGCGCATCCGGCTCCACCAGGGACGACACGGCGCCGAGCTCGACCGGGGTGTTGCAGAGCGTGTGGCGCGCATCCATCGGCAGCGCGGCAAGGCCCGGGCCGCCGTATTCCACCACCGCATCCTCGAACAGGGCGGCGTCGTGGCTGGCGATCAGCTTCTGCGCCGCGTCGCGCGCGAAGACGCCGAAGGGCAGCGCGCCGGCGAGCTCGACGCGCAGCGTCTCCGGCACCTGCAGCCAGACCGAGCCGCAGGCCAGCACCTCAGGCACCTCCGTCAGCACCGCGACGCCGAGCGCGCCGACCGCGCCGTAATTCGTCACATGCGGGTCATAGGCCAGGACGAACATGCCCGGCACCACGATCCCCTCCTCCACCGGGAACACATGGCCGAGGCCGCCGCGACCGGCATCGCGGTGCGCCACGCCGAAGCGTTGCGCGATGGCCCGCACCGCCTGCTGGCGCGCGAAGGCCTGTGGCGAGACGGCAAGCGGTTCGTGGTCCGTCACCAGCAGCACGCGGGCGGGGTCGTGCAGCCGCGTCACGCCGAATTCCTCCAGCGTGCGGAAGGCGTTCACGGTGTACCAGTCATGCACGGTGACCAGCTCGGCCTCCGGCATCACGATCTCGCCCGCCGCGACCGCCCGGCCGCAGACCCGCGACAGGATCGCCTCGGCCATGGTTTGCGCACGCTTCACTCCGCCGCCCTCCTCTCCCCACCGCACCAGCCGAGCGCGGCGGAGATCTCCGCCGCCGCGGCGCGCAGCGCCTCCTCCACCCTCGCTTCCCGCGGCGCATCGAAGCGCGCCAGCGGCACGCCGACCGACAGCCCCGCGCAGGGTCGCCCCGTGGCATCGAAGACGGGCAGCCCCATGGCCACGATGCCCGCCACCATCTCCTCCCGGCTCCAGGCGATGCCGCCGGCCGCAACCGCCGCCAGTTCCGCCCGCAGCGCCGCCGGATCGGTGACGGAATGCGGCGTCACCTGCCGCAGCGCGCCGGAGCCGAGCCAGGCCTCCCTCTCCTCGGCGGGCAGGAAGGCCATGATCGCCTTGCCGCCGGCCGAGGCGTTGATCGGCCCGCGCTGGCCGAGCTGGCGCGAATAGAGGATTGGCTGGTCGCAATTCTCCTTGCAGACCACCACCACCTCCGCCCCGTCGCGCAGCACCAGCGCCGCGGATTCGCCGCTGCGGAGCATGAGCGAGGCGACGACGGGCTGCGCGATGCGCGCCACGTCGGTCCGGCGCAGCAGCGTCCCCGCCAGGGTCAGCAGCGCGGGGCCGAGCCGGTAGCGGTCGGCCTCCACGGCAACATAGCCGCGCGCCTCCAGCGTCGCGAGCAGCTCCGTCATGCTGGATTTCGGCACCGCGAGGACGCGCGCGATCTCCCCATGCGCGAGGGGCTGCGGCCGGTCGGCCAGCAGTTCGAGCACGTCCAGGGCGCGGGTGGCGGACTTGACGGGGTGGGGCGGCACGGGGCTATTCCGAACTCCGTTCGGCATATCGAACTAGCCGCCCCGCCGCAAGACCCAACCACCCCGCCCGGAGGACCCGCCATGCCCGAGGACAGCCCGGCCGCCCGCCTTCTCCGCCTGATGGCCGTCCCCGCCCGGCCCGTGCTGGCGCCCGGCGTGTGGGATGGCCTGTCGGCACGGCTCGCGGTGCGGGCGGGGGCGGCGGCGCTGCACGCCTCGGGCGGGGCCATCGCGCGCGCGGCGGGGCAGCCCGACCTCGGCATCATCGGCCTGGCGGAGATGGAGGCCCGCATCGGCGAGATCGTGGAAGGCGCGGGCGGGGTTCCGGTGATCGCCGATGCCGATGCCGGCTATGGCGGGCCGCTGAACGTCGCCCATGCGGCGCGGCGCCTCGCGCGACTCGGCGTCGCGGCGCTGCACATCGAGGACCAGCCCTTCCCGAAGCGATGCGGGCTGCTGGACGGCGTGGGTGTGGTGGCGGCAGAGGAGATGCTGGCGCGGATGCGCGCCGCGCGCGCGGCCCTGCCGCCCGGCGGGCCGCTGCTGATCGCCCGCACCGATGCGCTGAAGGCCGAGGGGGAGGCCGCCGCGCTCGCCCGGATGCGCGCCTATCTCGCCGCCGGGGCCGAGATCGCCTTCGTGGAGGGGCTGGAGGATGCCGGGGCCATCGCCCGCGCCGCCGCCGCGCTGCACCCCGCGCCGCTGCTGTTCAACGCGAGCATGAGCGCGACCGGCCTGCCCCTGCCGCCCGAGCGCCTCGGCGCGCTCGGCGTCCGGATCATCATCTATCCGGGCGACGCGCAGCGCGCCGCAATCGCGGCCATGGCGCGCTGCTTCGCCACGGTGCTGGAGGCGGGAGACAGCCGGGCGATGGCCGCCGACCTCGCCCCCGCGAGCCTGCGCGACGGCGTGGTGGGCACCGGAGCGCTGATGGCGCAGGAAGCCGCCTGGCGGGGCGGCGCCTGACGCGCGGCTTCCCAGCCCCGGCCCGCCCGGCGAAGCTGCGCCCCGGCACAGGAGGACCAGCACCGATGACCGACGCCGCGACGCTCAGGACCCGCATCAAGGTCTGCATGTTCGACCAGTACGGCACGGTGGTGGACATGCAGGGCGGCCTGCGGGACGCCGCGGCGGGCTTCCTCGCCGCCAAGGGCTGGGCGGGCGACCCGAACGCCTTCGTCACCTGGTGGCGGCGGACGCATTTCGAGAACTCGATGATCGATGCGCTGCTGGGGCGGGACCACACCTCCTACCGCGAGATCGGCCACCTGTCGGTCCGCCACGTCCTGACCCGCGCGCGGATCGACCACACGGAGGAGGAGGTGCGCTGGCTGGTGTCCTGCATCGAGCGCCTGCGCTGCTTCCCCGAGGTGCCGGAGGCGCTGGCCCGCCTGCAGGCGCGCTACCGCATCGTCGTGCTGTCGAACGGCGACCCGGACATGCTGGAGGCGGCGAAGCCGCATCACGGCATCCCCTTCGACGCGGTGATCAGCGTGGCGGAAGCCAACGCCTTCAAGCCGCACCGCGCCACCTACGAGATGGCGGCGCGGAAGATGGGCGTGGCGATGGAGGAGGTGCTGTTCGTCGCCAACCACGAATTCGACTGCGTCGGCGCGAAGGCGGCGGGGATGCGCGCCGCCTTCATCGACCGCCGCCGCCGCCCCTTCGCGCGCTGGCCGCACCAGCCCGACCTGGTGCTGCCCAGCATGACGGCGCTCGCCGACGCGATGGGCTGAGCCGCGTCAGCCCCGCTTCAGCCGCGCCGCGACCGCCGCGCCCGCATCCCGCGTGCCGAGCCCGCCGCCGAGGTCGCGCGTGCTCTCGCCCGCGCCGATCGCGGCCGCCACCGCCTCCTCGATCGCCGCGCCCGCCTCGGCGAAGCGGGGCTCGCCCTTCCGCCGCCCGTGCCAGGACAGCAGCAGCGCGGTGGAGAGGATGAGCGAGACCGGGTTCGCGATGCCCTGCCCCGCGATGTCGGGGGCCGAGCCGTGCGCCGCCTGCGCCATGGCGCTGTCCGCCCCCGCGTTCAGCGACCCGCCGAGGCCGAGGCTGCCCGACATCTCCGCCGTCAGGTCCGACAGGATGTCGCCGAACATGTTGGTGGTGACGATGACGTCGAAGCGCGCCGGGTTGCGCACCACATGCGCCATCATCGCATCGACGATCACCTCGTCGAGCGTCACCTCGGGGAAGTCCCTGGCGACCTCGCGGCAGCAGTCGAGGAACATGCCGTCGCCCACGCTCAGCACATTCGCCTTGTGCACCGCCGTCACCTTCTTCCGGCGCCGCTGCGCCAGTTCGAAGGCCGCGCGCGCGATGCGCAGGCAGCAATGCCGCGTGATGCGCCGCATCGAGACGACGACGTCGGGCGTCACCAGGATCTCGGCATTGCCCTGTTCCATGTTGCGGTCGGCGTAGAAGCCTTCCGTGTTCTCGCGCACGACCACCAGATCGAACTGGCCGAGCCGCGCGGGCATCCCCGGATAGGTGCGCGCGGGACGGATGTTCGCGAACAGGTCGAGGCCCTTGCGGAAGAACTTCGACGGGCCGACCTGGCCGGGGTCCCCCGGCCTGTATTCCAGCGTCGAGGTCGGGCCGAGGATGAGGCCGTCAGCCGCCCGCACGCGGTCCAGCAGCGCGGGCTGGACGGTGGTGCCGTGGCGCCGGTGGCTCTCCAGCCCCACCACGTCGTGCTGCAGGTCGAGCCGCAGCTGGAAGGCCTGCGCGGCCGCTTCCAGCACGGCGACGGTCGCCTCCGTGATCTCCGGGCCGATCCCGTCGCCGGGCAGAACGATCAGTTGCATCCAGTCCGCTTCCTTCTTTCCTAGCTGTCCGTCCGCCCGGCACCGTCCGGCAGGCGGGGTCGTGCGCTAGACCTTGTGGCTTTCCAGCGTGCTCGGGTGGAACAGTTCCTCGGGGCTCAGCACGCGGCCCGACAGGCCCTGCGCGTGGTGGTGGCGCAGGAAATACTCGAAGACATGCCGGTTCGGCGCCAGCCCGTAGCTGAAGAAGTCCTCGCCCATCAGCTGCCGCGCGCGGCACAGGCTTTCCTCGACGAAGGGCAGCGTGACCTTGGTGGCGGAGGTATCGGCCAGCTTCTCCATCGCGCGGCGCTTCGATGCCTCGAACGCCTTCGTCACTGCGCCCGGCAGCCAGGGGTGGCGCTCCGCCAGGGACCTGCGGATGCCGAGCACATGCATCACGGGGAAGATGCGGGTCTTGCGGAACCAGGCCGTCGCTTCCGCCGTCGGGTCGTCGAACAGCCAGCGGATGGCGGGGTCGCCGCGTTCGAAGCAGGACGGCGCGCGCGGGCCCATCACGCCGTCCAGCTCGCCGGCGGCGAGCATGGCGGAGATGGTGGCGCCCGCCGGCGCATCCTCCACCCGCACGCCCTCGGGCAGCGTGACGGCCAGCTTCTCCACCCGGCCGGGGCTTTCGTAGCCGCCGCGCACCCAGGTGATGTCGCGCTGGTGGACGCCGTATTCCTCCTCGAGGATGGCGCGCGCCCAGACATTGGCGGTGAGCTGGTATTCCGGCATCCCGATGCGCTTGCCGCGCAGGTCCGCCGGCGTGCGGATGCCGCGGTCGGCGCGCACCACGATGCAGGTGTGGCGGAAGGCGCGGGACGGGAAGACGGGGACGGCGACATAGGGGCTGTCCCCGCGCGCCACGCGCAGCGCGTAGGAGGAGAGCGACAGCTCGCAGATGTCGAAGGCCTCGTGCCGCATGGCGCGGAAGAAGATCTCCTCCGGCTCGAGCAGCATGAACTGCGGGTCCACCGCGTCGATCCGCACCTCGCCCTGGACGAGCGGCATCATGCGGTCATACGGCCCGATCGCCACCGAAAGCTGCAGGCTGGACATGCGCGGTTCCCGGACTCGATTCTCCACGCGCAGCCTACACCTGCCCCCCGGCAGGCGGTATCACTCCGCGGCCCGCATCCCCGGCGCGCCGGCGAACCTCTCCCGCTCCAGCTCCGTGGTGCCGAGGCTGCGCCAGTCGGTCGTCTTCGGCACCACGCCCTCGAAGCTCGCGATGTCGCGCAGCGGCACGCGCGGCTCGGTGCGGCCAAGCGCGGGGGCGCCCTCGGCGAAGGCGCGCGCCGCCTCGATCATCAGGCGGCGCCACTGCACGATCGCGACATCGGACGCGCCGAGCCTTTCGGCGCTGCGGTCGGCGACCGGACCCATGCTCTCCCACATCGCCATGTCCTGCGCGGGGATGCCCTTGATGCCGGTGAAGTTGCCGGCCTTCATCCAGTTGCGGTCCTGGAGGTAGTCGTTCTCCCGCACGCGCAGGCGCCGCCAGCCGCGCGCGGGGTCCACGTCCACCCCCGGCGTCAGCGACAGGAAGCGCCGCCATTCCGCGGTGGAGGGCACGTCGGGCCCCTCGCCCCAGGCGATGAAGTGGAACATGCAGGTGGTGTCGTTCACCGGCACCGTCACCTGCGCCACGTTGTAGCTGGCATTGGGCGGGATCAGGCTGGTCAGGGGCGCGACGAAGGTGGTGATGCGGATGTAGTCGTGCGTCGCCGCGTTCTGGATCGGCCGGCGGATCGCGGCGTAGCGGAAGCCGTAGGAGGTCAGCTGCACCTGCAGCCGCGGCGCCTTGTCGGTGGAAGGGCGCGTCCAGGTCTTCGCATTGGCCCCCGCCCGGCCGACGCGCGCCGGCACCATGTCCGACGAATGCAGCGACGACGAATGCGCGCTGTCGATCTGCCCTTCCACCACCTGCGCCCAGTTGCAGTCCACCCGCGCGGTGCCGATGGACACCCGCGTGTCCGGCGACGGCGCGAAGGGCGGCGGCTCAAAGGCGGGCATCGCCGCGCGGTCGCCCATCCAGGCCCAGACGAAGCCGCCCGCCTCCTCGGTCGGGTAGGCGGTGTGGCGGAACTTCGCCGCGGCGCAGGCCTCGGCCGGCTCGGAGGGCATCTCCACCACCTGGCCGTCGGCATCCACCTTCCAGCCGTGATAGAGGCAGCGCAGCCCGCCATCCTCGTTCCGGCCATAGACCAGGCTGGCCTTGCGGTGCGGGCAGAATTCGCCGACCAGCCCGACCCGTCCCTCGGCGTCGCGCCAGGCGACCAGCTTCTCCCCCAGGACTTCCACGCGCACCGGCTTGCCCTCGGGCTCCTCCACCTCCTCCGAGAGGCAGACGGGGAGCCAGTGCTGGCGCATGAAGCGGCCCATCGGCGCCTCGCCCTCGACGCGGCACAGCAGGTCGTTCTCGGCACCGGTGAGCATGGCGTGTCCTCCCGCGTGGCGGCGCGATACTTAGATGGCTAAGATATGCCGGCGCTGCCCGGGGCTGTCCAGGGCATTGACCCGGGATGCTTAGCTTTCTAAGTACCAGCCTGCCACCAGGGGAACGCCGCGTGCCGGACGCCGAGGACTTCCACCCGCTGCGCGTCGCCGCCGCGCGGCGCATCGCGCTCGACATCCACCGCTTCGACCTCGTCCACCCCGACGGCGCGGCGCTGCCGCCCTTCACGGCCGGCGCGCATGTGAAGGTCCGCACCCCGAACGGGCTGGTGCGGCGCTACTCGCTCTGCTCCGACCCGGCGGACCTGTCCGCCTGCGCCATCGCGGTGAAGCGCGAGGAAGGCGGACAGGGCGGCTCCGTCGCGCTCTGCGACGGGCTGCGCGAGGGGGACCTGCTGCCCTGCACGGCGCCGCGGAACGACTTCCCGCTGAAGGGCCGCCCGGTCTCCCGCGTGTTCATCGCGGGCGGCATCGGCATCACCCCCATCATGTCGATGATCCGGGAACTGGAAGGCGGCGGCGGGCCGCCCTGGAAGCTGTGGTACCTCACCCGCAGCCCCGCCCATACGGCCTTCGCCGAGGAGCTGGCCGCATATCGGGGCAAGGTGGTGGTCCACCACGACGGCGGCGACCCGGACCGCGCCTTCGACCTGTGGCCGGTGCTGGAACAGCCGAAGGGGCGGCACCTGCATTGCTGCGGCCCGCGCGGGCTGATGCAGGCGGTGCGCGACATGACCGGCCACTGGCCCGCCTCCGCCGTGCATTTCGAGGATTTCGGCGGCGCCGCGAAGCCGCGGCCGGAGGACCTGCCCTTCCGCCTGCGGCTCGCGCGGTCCGGCGGCGGCGTCGATGTTCCGGCCGGCACCACCATGCTCGATGCGCTGCGCGCCGCGGGGCACGCGCCGGCCTCCTCCTGCGAGACCGGAACCTGCGGGACCTGCCGCACGGGCCTGCTCTCCGGCGCGGCGGACCATCGCGACCTCGTGCTGATGGAGCACGAGAAGGCCGGCTGGATCATGCCCTGCGTGTCCCGCGCCGCACCGGGCTGCGACGAGCTGGTGCTGGACCTCTAGCGATGCGCCGCCTCCGCCTCGGCGTCGCCGGGCTCGGCCGCGCCTTCATGCTGATGCTGCCGGCGCTCGCGCATCACCGCCGGGTGGAGCTGGTCGCCGCCTTCGACCCGCGGCGGGAGGCGCGGGACCGCTTCGTGCAGGATTTCGGCGGCACGGCGCATGAGGGGTTCGAGGCGCTCTGCGCCGATCCGGCGGTGGAGGCGATCTACCTCGCCACGCCGCATCAGTTCCATGCCGGGCAGGCGGTCGCCGCCGCGCGCCACGGCCGGCACGTCCTGTGCGAGAAGCCGATGGCGGTGACGCTGGAGGAGGCCAACGCCATGGTGGCCGCGGCGCGGGCGGCCGGGACGCGGCTGCTGGTCGGCCACAGCCATGGCCAGGACGGGCCGATCCTGCATGCGCGGCGCCTGATCGCTTCCGGCCGCTACGGCGCGGTGCGGATGGTGACGGCGCTGAACGCGACCGACTTCCTCTACCGCCCCCGCCGGCGCGAGGAGCTGGTGACCGCCGAGGGCGGCGGGGTGGTGTTCAGCCAGGGCGCGCACCAGCTCGACATCATCCGGCTGCTCGGCGGCGGGATGCTGCGGAGCCTGCGGGCGCAGGCGCTCGCCTGGGACCCGGCGCGGCCGACCGAGGGAGCCTACGCCGCCTTCCTGCAATTCGAATCGGGCGCCGCCGCGACCGCCACCTACAGCGGCCATGGCAGGTTCGATTCCGACGAGTTCCTCGGCTGGGTCGGGGAGCTGGGCGCGCGCAAGGACCCCGGCGCCTACGGCACCGCCCGCGCCGCCCTGTCCGGCGCCGCCACGCCGGAGGAGGAGGAGGCGCTGAAGCGCGGCCGCGCCTATGGCGCGCCCGGCTCCGCCCCCGGCCTGCCGCCGGCCGCGCCGCCCGCCTTCCACAACCAGTTCGGCTTCGTCCTCGCCAGCTGCGAGGGCGCGGACCTGCGCCCCACGGCCGAGGGCGTGGTGATCCATGCCGACGACCGCCGCTGGCTGGAGCCCACCCCCCTGCCCCCCCTGCCGCGGGCCGAGGTGCTGGACGAGTTCTGCGCCGCCGTGCTGGATGGCGCGGCGCCGACCCATGACGGCGCCTGGGGCCTTGCGACGCTGGAAGCCTGCCTCGCCCTGCTCCGCTCCTCGCGCGAGGGGCGGGAGGTCATGCTGCACCACCAGGTTGCGACGAGGGACTGACGCCATGGCGACGCTGCGGATCGAGCCGAGGCAGGACGCGGCCACCGGCCTGTTCTACCTCTCCGTCCACCTGCCGGCCGACAGCGCGGAGCCCTTCGTCACCACCGCCCCGCGCTACGCCTCCGCCGCGGCGGCGGAGCAGGATTTCATCGCCGGCATCACCGCCGCCGCGAACCGCCCGCGATGACCCGCCGGGCGGCGCCGCTGCCGCTGGAGGACAGCCTCGGCTTCCAGCTGCGCGACCTCAACCGTCTGATGCAGCGCGCGCTCGGGGCCCGGCTGCAGGCGCGCGGCGTGGCGCAGGGCGCCTGGTATTTCCTGCGCGTGTTGTGGGAGGAGGAAAGCCTGACGCAGCGCGAGCTCGCCACCCGCATCGGCATGCAGGAACCCACCGCGGTGATCGCGCTGCGCGGCATGGAGCGCGCCGGCTGGATCCGGCGCGACCGCAGCGCGGAGGACCGGCGCAAGGTGCATGTCAGCCTGACCGAGGCCGGCCGCGCGCTCCGCGAATCCCTGCTGCCGCAGGCAAGGGAGGTGATCGGCCTCGCGACCCGGGGCATGTCGGAGGAGGAGGTCGCGACGCTGCTGGCGCTCCTGCGGCGCGCGCGCCGCAATCTCGGCGAGGCCGGTTGAGCCTGCGCATCGGCCCCGCCGGGCCATGCGCGGCCGGGGCGGTGGAATCATGATTGGCGCGCAACGCCGGGGCGGGCATCATCGCCGCAACGTCCAGCAACCCAGGCGCCGCCCCGAGGAGGCCCGACCCCGCGCATGCCGAACGAAGCCGCGACCCGCGCGCAGCCGCAACCCGCGCCGCAGACCGGCCTGGCCGTGCGGCTGGCCGCGCGGGCCGGCGCCTTGGCCGGCCACACCTCCTCCCTCGCGCCCGGCTTCGTGCAGGGCAACCTGGCGATCCTGCCGGCAGAACTGGCGGCGGATTTCCTGCGCTTCTGCCAGCGCAACCCTAAGCCCTGCCCGGTGCTGGGCATCGCGGAGCCGGGCAGCCCGCACCTGCCGGAACTCGGCGCCGACCTCGACCTGCGGACCGACCTGCCGCGCTACCGCGTCTGGAGCCGGGGCGAACTGGTGGAGGAACCGGCCGATATCCGCCATCTCTGGCGCGACGATCTGGTGGCCTTCGTCATCGGCTGTTCCTTCACCTTCGAACATGCGCTGATCGAGGACGGCATCCCGCTGCGGCATGTGGAGCAGGGGCGCAACGTGGCGATGTGGCGCACCAGCATCGCCTGCGCCCCGGCCGGGCCCTTCGCCGGGCCGATGGTCGTCTCCATGCGGCCCTTCCGCCCCGCCGACGCCATCCGCGCCGTGCAGGTGACGAGCCGCTTTCCCGGCGTGCACGGCGCGCCCGTGCATCTCGGCCACCCGCACATGATCGGCATCGGGGACCTGTCGCGGCCCGACTACGGCGACGCGGTGGAGGTGCTGGCGGACGAGATCCCGGTCTTCTGGGCCTGCGGCGTCACGCCCCAGGCCGTCATCGCCGCGGCGAAGCCGGATTTCGCGATCACCCACGCGCCCGGCTGCATGCTGGTGACCGACCTCCGCAACAGCGCATTGGCGGTGCTGTAGCGGGCCGATTCCGCCGAGAACAGGGAGACGAGGCGAACCATGAAGACCATCGCAGGCATCGGGCGCGCGCTGCTTGGCGCGGCCCTCGGCGCGGCGCTGCTCGGCGGTCCCGCCGCGGCGCAGGGCCCGCAGCTGACCATCCAGGCGGTGACGCAGCCGACGCCGTCCATCCCGCAATACACGCGCGTCGACATCCCGATGCTGCGCGACGGCCTGCCCGCGCGCAGCAACGGCCGCATCCGCGTCAACCTCGCCGCCTGGCCGGAGCGCAACCTGAACGGGCCGGAGATCGTGCGCCTGGTCCGGTCCGGCCAGGTCGAGATCGGCGGCGTGCCGCTGAACACGGTGGCCGGCGACGTGCCGATGCTGGACATGCCGGACCTTGCCGGCCTGAACCCCACCATCGGCCAGGCCCGCCGCGTGGCGGAGGCGCTGACGCCCGACATCAACCGCCAGCTCGAACGCTTCGGGGTGCGGCTGATCGCCACCGCCCCCTACCCCGCGCAGGTGTTGTTCTGCCGCGAGCGGGTGAACAGCCTGGCCGACCTGCGCGGCAAGCGGATCCGCACCGGCGGCGGCAGCATCAACGACTTCGTCACCGCGGTGGGCGGCCAGGCCGTCGGCATCGGCTTCCCCGAGGTCTACGGCGCGCTTGAACGCGGCGTGGTGGACTGCGCCATCACCGGCACGGGCAGCGGCAACGGCGCGCGCTGGTACGAGGTGACGACGCACATGTACGTGCTGCCGGTGGCCTGGAGCACCTACGGCTACTTCGTCAACCTCGCCTGGTGGAACCGGCTCGACGCGCCGGCGCGCGACCTGCTGACCCAGACCTTCGCCGAGATCATGGACCAGCAGTGGAAGCTGGGCGAGGAGGCCACCGATGACGGCGTGGCCTGCAACGCGGGCGAGCGCGCCGGCTGCTCGATCGGCCGCCTGGTGGAGAACCGGCCGATGACCTACACCCGCGCGACGCCGCAGGACCTCGAGACGCTGCGCGGCATCCTGCGCGACAACGTGCTGCCGTCCTTCGTGCGCCGCTGCGGCGCCCCCTGCGGCGAGACGTACAACCGCCTCGTCGCGCCGATCTCCGGCGTCCGGTTCGAGGCGCGCTGACTTGCCCGCCACCTCGCCACCCCCTTTCCCGCCCGCGCGGGGAAGGACCGGGGCGGGCACCGCGGGGGGCCCGCCGTGCTGAAGGCCGCAACCCTGCTCCGCCGCGGCGTCGCCTGCATCGCCACCTTCATGGGCATCGTCGCGGGCTGGGGCTTCGTGCTGTGCGCCTTCTTCATCGCGGCCGAGGTGCTGGCCCGCGCCGTCCTGCGCACGAGCACCGGGTCCACCGTCGAACTCTCGGGCTACATGCTGGCCTTCGGGCTGTCCTGGGGGCTGGCGCACACGCTGGCGCAGCGCGGGCATGTGCGGATCGACGTGCTGATCAACCGCCTGCCGCGCCCGGCGCGCGCCTGGCTGCACCTGGTCTCGCTCGCGCTGCTCGGGATGCTGGCCGGCTTCATCGCCAAGGGCGCCTGGGACCTGGTGGATGAGAGCCTGCTGTTCAACGCGACCGACATCAGCGCGCTGCGCACGCCGCTTGCCATCCCGCAGGGGCTCTGGGCCGCGGGCCTGGGCGTGTTCCTGCTGCTGATCGCCTGCATGTTCGTCGAGAACCTGCTGCTGGTGCTGTCCGGCGACGCGCGGGAGGCGGAGCGCAACCTGTCGTCCCGCACCTACACCGAGGAGGCGGAGGAGGCGCTCGACGCGCTGCGGGCGGAGAAGGCGCCGTGATCGCCGTCGTCTTCATCCTGCTGCTGCTCGGCCTCCTCCTCGGCCTGTCGCTGTTCGGCGTGGGCGGGGCGGGCGACCTGCCGGTGCTGCCCATCCTGCTGGTGCTCGCGCTGTTCTGCGGCTTCTTCGCGGCCGGCATCTATGTGGGCGCGGCGCTCGGAGTGCTCGGCATCCTGATGGGCTTCGCCTTCTCCGACCGGCCCTTCTGGGCCTTCCTCGGCCAGACCGTCTGGGGACCCTCCTCCTCCTTCGTGCTGGTCAGCGTGCCGCTGTTCCTGCTGATGGGGGAGATCCTGCTGCGCGCCGGCCTGTCGGAACGGCTCTACCGCGCGCTGAACGTCTGGCTGGACCGGATGCCGGGCGGGCTGCTGCACACCAACATCGTCGCCTCCGGCGTCTTCTCCGCCATCAGCGGGTCGAGCGTGGCGACGGCCGCGGCGATGGGCAATGTCGCCATGCCCTTCTTCCAGGGCCGCGGCTACGACCCGAAGGTGGTGATGGGCTCGCTCGCCGCGGGCGGCGCGCTCGGCAACCTCATCCCGCCGGGGATCACCTTCATCATCTACGCATTGATCACCGAGACCTCGGTCGGCGCGCTCTACCTCGCCGCGCTCGGCCCCGCGCTGCTGGTGATGGCCTGCTTCATCCTGGTCATCCTGCTGAAGCGCGGCGCGGCCCCGCCGCCGGGCGCGCGCATCCCGCTGGCGGAGAAGCTGCGCGCGCTGGTCGGGCTGCTGCCGACGCTGGCACTGATCCTCGTCGTGCTCGGCACCATCTATGCGGGGATCGCGACGCCGACCGAATCAGCCGCCCTCGGCGTCGTCGCCTCGCTGCTGATCGCGGTCGCGGAACGGCGCTTCAGCTTCCGCATGCTGCATGCGAGCGCGGAGGCGACGGCGCGCAACACGGCGATGATCGGGCTCATCCTGCTCGGCGCCTACGTGCTGAACTACGTCATCACCCTGCTCGGCATCCCGCAGATGATGGCGCAGGCGGTGGGCGGGCTGCCGCTGCCGCCCTGGGTCATCATGGCGCTGATCATCGGCTTCTACCTCGCGCTCGGCACCTTCATGGAGGGGTTCTCCATGATCATCACCACGATCCCGGTGATCTTCCCGGTGGTGATGGCGCTGGGCTACGACCCGATCTGGTTCGGCGTGGTCGTCACCATGCTGGTCGAGATCGCGCTGATCAGCCCGCCCGACGGGACGGTGCTCTACGTCCTGCAGGGGATGCGCCGCGACGGCGGGCCGATCACCGACGTCTTCAGCGGCGTGCTGCCCTTCGTGGGCGTCTACATCCTTGCCATCTTCCTCCTGATGCTGATGCCGGAGATCGCGCTCTGGCTGCCGAGGATCGCCGGACCATGACCCTGCTGCACGTCACCCGCCTTTCCGCGCGCGGCGCCGACCGCGTCGCGGCGGACATCCAAACCCTCGTCATCGCCGGCTGGACCGGGCGGGACGAGGCGGCGGTCCGCCACCACATCGAGGAGTTGCAGGCGATCGGCGTCCCGCCGCCCTCCTCCGTGCCGGTCTTCTACCGCGTCGCCGCCGCGAACCTGACCCAGGCCGCCCGCGTCGAGATGCTCGGCCCCCACGGCTCGGGCGAGGCGGAGCCGGTCGTGGTCTCCCTCGCCGACGGACTCTGGCTCGGCCTCGGCTCGGACCACACGGACCGCGTGGCGGAGGCGCAGGGCATCGCGCTGTCGAAGCAGCTCTGCGCCAAGCCCGTCGCCGCGACGCTGTGGCGGCTCGAGGAGGTGGAGGCGCACTGGGACGCGCTGGAGCTGACGGCGACCATCACGGAGGGCGGCGCCGAGGTGGTCTACCAGCGCGGCACCCTCGCCGCGATGCGCCACCCGCGGGACCTGCTCGCGCGCCGCCCCGGCGGGCCGGACCTGCCGCCCGGCACGGCGATGTTCTGCGGCACGCTCGGCGCCATCGGCGGCATCCGCCCCGCTGCGCGCTTCGCCATGCGCCTGCACGACCCCGTGCTGGGCCGCACGATCGAGCATGCCTACGAGGTCGTGGAACTGCCGGTCGTCGCCTGACCGCACACGGCGCGGCGCGCGCCGCGCCGAAACTTGTCCGGACATCCCCGCCGCGCTACCCTCCCGCGATGCGGGGGACGGCAGCGACCATGGCGGACAGCGCGATTCGGCGTGGCGCATGACGGCGCGCCAGCCCCTGTACCAGCGGATCGAGCAGCGCCTGCGCGACGCGATCTCCGAAGGCCGCCACCCCGTCGGCGCGCTGCTGCCGACGGAGGCGGAGCTCTGCGCGCAGCTCCGCGTCTCCCGCCACACCGTGCGGGAGGCGCTGCGCCGCCTGGTGGATGCCGGCATGGTGGAGCGGCGGCAGGGCGCAGGCAGCGTCGTCGTCGCGCGGGAACCGCCGCGGCACGAGGCGCAGTCGATCCGCGACATCGCCGCGCTGATGCAATACGCCTCGGACACGCGGCTGGAGGTCCGGTCCTGCCGGGTGGCGCCGCTGAACGCCGAGGATGCGGCCCTGGCGCATGGCGAGCCGGGCGCGGCCTGGCTGAAGGTGGAGGCGCTGCGGCTCGGCGCCGCGGGCAAGCCCATCGCGGTGACGGAGATCCTGGTCCATCCGCGCTTCGCCGCCATCGCAGATGCCCTGCCGCAGCACGAGGCCTTCTACGCGGTGGTGGAGCGCCGCTTCGGCGTGCAGGTGGCGGAGGTCGCGCAGGAGATCGCGGCCGGGATGCTGCCGGCGGAGGTGGCGCGGGCGCTGAAGCGCCGCCCGCGGGAGGTCGGGATGCTGTTCCTGCGCCGCTACCTCGATGCGGAAGGCGGCACCATGATCGCGTCGCGCAGCTGGCACCCGGCGGAACGCTTCAGCTACGCCATGCGCCTGAAGCGGGGGGAGGAGTGACGCCCCCCGCGCCCTCCACCGGGACAACGAAGGAAGACCCGCATGTGGCCCCGTGACGCGCGCCTCGCCCTCTCGGTCGTGGTCAATGTCGAGGAGGGGGCGGAGATGTCCACCCGCGACGGCGACAAGGGGCCGGAGCCGGTGGACGAACTCGGCGTCCACCTGAAGGTGCCGATCCGCAACTTCGCCAACGAGAGCAACTACCTCTACGGCATCCGCGCGGGCTGGCCGCGGGTGCAGGCGGCGCTGGCGCGGCACGCCGTCCCCGCCACCTTCACCGCCGCCGCCGTCGCGCTGGAACGCGCGCCGGAGATCGGGCGCGCCATCGCGGATGGCGGGCACGAGCCGTGCAGCCACGGCTGGCGCTGGGTCCACCAGTTCTCCTACGACGAGGCGCGGGAGCGCGACTTCGTGCGGAAGGCGGTGGACAGCATCCGCGCCACCACCGGCACCCGGCCGCTCGGCTGGCTGTCGCGCTACCTCCATTCGCCCCGCCTGCGCGCCACGCTGGCGGAGGAAGGCTTCCTCTACCACATGGACGACTTCAGCGACGACATCCCGCGCTGGGACGTGGTGGAGACGCGGGACGGACCGCGCGCCATCCTGGTGATGCCCTACGCCCTCGACAGCAACGACATGAAGTTCTGGCTCGCGCCCGGCTACACGCCGCAGCAATGGCTGGACTACGCGGTCGAGACCTTCGACGTGCTGCACGAGGAAGGCGGCGCGGCGCCGCGGATGATGTCGCTCGGCGTGCATCTGCGGATCATCGGCCGGCCCGGGCGCATCCGCGCCTTCGACCGCTTCCTCCAGCACGCGCGGTCCCGCCCCGGCACCTGGATCGCGACGCGCGAATCGATCGCGCGTGCCTTCGCGGCCAGCATGCCGCCGCCCGCCACCCCCTCCTGGGAGGGCTGAGAGATGGACTACGACGTCACCGCCGCGCTGGCCGACCATGCCGCGCGCACACGCCATGCCGCGCTGGGCCCGGCGGCGGTCGCCAAGGCGAAGACCTTCCTGCTGGACACGCTCGGCGTCGGCCTGGCGGGCAGCAGCGGCGCCAATGTCGCCGCCGTGCTCGACCTCGCGCAGTCCTGGGGGCCGGGCGACGAGGCCACCGCCTGGATCAGCGGGCGGCGCATGTCCGCGGGGTCGGCCGCGATCGTCAACGCCTATCTCATCCACTGCCTGGAATTCGACTGCGTGCATGAAGGCGCCGTGGTGCATCCCATGGCGACGCTGCTCTCCGCCCTGATGGCCTGGTCGGAACGCGAATCGGCGCGCGGCCGCCCGGTGGATGGCCGCCGCTTCCTCGCCGCCATGGCGGTCGGCGTCGATGTCGCGGCGAATCTCGGCATGGCCACGGATGCGCCGCTGCGCTTCTTCCGCCCCGCCACCGCCGGCGGCTTCGGCGCGACGGCGGGGATCGCCAACCTCGCCGGGCTCGACGCCGCCACCATCCGCAGCGCCTTCGGCCACATGTACGCCCAGACCTGCGGCACGATGCAGGCGCATCTGGAAGGCTCGCCCGCCCTCGGGATGCAGATCGCCTTCAACGCGCGCGGCGCGATCGCGGCGGTGGACCTCGCCATGGCGGGGATGCAGGGGCCGGTCGATGTCTTCCACGGCCGCTACGGGTATTACGTGCTGATCGAGGACGGGCAGTTCCACCCGGGGCGCGTCGCCGAACGCCTCGGCCGGCGTTGGGAGATCGAGCAGCTCTCCCACAAGCCCTTCCCCTCCGGCCGCCTCACCCACGGCCTGGTCCACGCCCTGCGGGAGGTGACGCGCACCGGGACCGCCGCCGAGGAGATCGAGGAGGTGGTCTGCCACGTCCCGCCCCTGGTCCGCCGCCTGGTCGGGCGGCCGGACGTGCCGGACCCGGCTTCCAACTACGCCAAGCTCTGCCTGTCCTTCGTCGGCGGCGTGTTCCTGGTGCATGGCCAATGCGACGTGCCGCATTTCCGGGGCGAGGCGCTGCGCGATCCGCGGGTGCACGCCCATGCCGCACGCATCCGCCACGAGCCGGACGGCAACGCCAACGAGAATGCCCTCGACCCGCAGCGTTTCACCATCCGGTTGAGGTCGGGCGCGGTGCGGGAGGTCATGGTGCCGCACGCCTATGGCCATCCCGAGGCGCCGCTGACGCCGGCGGAGAACGAGGAGAAATTCCTCCGCTGCTGCACCCATGCCGACCCCGCGCTGCCCGAGGCCCGCGCACGGCGCATCATGGACCTCGTCGCAGGGGTGGAATCGCTGCCCGACATCGCCGCCCTGCCCGCCGCCCTGGCCGGGCGCGATTGACGCCGGGCGCGGGCGCGCCCAAATTGTCCGGACAAATTCCCACGGAGGAGCCCGCCATGGACACGCATGTCCCCCAGACCGACAGCGATGCGGAACTCCTCGACGCCATCGAGAAGTGGCTGGCCCGCGACGTCCGTCCCCATGTGCTGCGGCTGGAACACGCCGACGAATATCCGCACGAGATGGTCGAGCAGATGAAGGAGCTCGGCCTGTTCGGCGCGACGATCCCGGCCGAATACGGCGGCCTCGGCCTCTCGGCCACGACCTATGCGAAGATCGTGGAGCGTATCGCCGAGACCTGGATGTCGCTGTCGGGCATCTTCAACAGCCACCTCATCATGGCGGCCTGCGTCACGCGGCTCGGCACGGCCGAGCAGAAGGCGGAATGGCTGCCGAAATTCGCCAGCGGCGAGATCCGCGGCGGCCTGGCGCTGACCGAGCCCGACTGCGGCACGGACCTGCAGGCCATCCGCACCCGCGCGCGCCGGGACGGCGACCACTACGTCATCAACGGCACCAAGACCTGGATCAGCAACGGCATCCAGGGCAGTTGCTTCGCCCTGCTGGTCAAGACCGACCCGGAAGCGACGCCGCGCCACAAGGGCATGTCGATGATCCTGGCCCCGAAGGGCGAGGGCTTCCGCGTCTCGAAGAAGCTCGAGAAGCTCGGCTACAAGGGGATCGACAGCGCCGAGCTGATCTTCGACGATTACCGCGTGCCGGCCGCGAACCTCATCGGCGGGGTGGAGGGCAAGGGCCTGCAGACCGCGCTTGGCGGGCTGGAACTCGGCCGCATCAACGTCGCCGCCCGCGGCGTCGGCATCGCCTCGGCCGCGCTGAAGGACAGCGTGCGCTACGCGCAGATCCGCAAGACCATGGGCAAGCCGATCTGCGAACACCAGGCGATCCAGCTGAAGCTCGGCGAGATGGCGACCCGCACCCAGGCCGCGCGGCTGCTGACCTATGAGGCCGCGCGCGCCTATGACGCCGGGGAACGCTGCGACATGGAAGCGGGCATGGCGAAATACTTCGCCTCCGAGGCCGCGCTGACCAACGCGACGGAGGCGCTGCGCATCCATGGCGGCTACGGCTATTCCAAGGAATACCACGTCGAACGCTACTACCGCGACGCGCCGCTGATGTGCATCGGCGAGGGCACGAACGAGATCCAGCGCATCATCATCGCGAAGCAGCTGGTGGAACGGAACCCGGCATGACCACGACGCCCCCCTTCCCCGCCGCGGCGGGGGAGGGTCGGGGCGGCGGCATCGCACGGGAGGGCCTTCCCCTCGCCGGCCTCCGCCTCGTCTCCTTCGAGCAGTTCGGCGCCGGTCCCTTCGCCACCATGAACCTCGCCGATCTCGGCGCCGAGGTGATCAAGGTGGAACCCCCGCCAGCGGGGGACGAGCCGCCCGGCGACATCGCGCGCCATACCGGCGGCTTCGCGCTCGGCGAGAACGACAGCCAGTATTTCCAGTCCTTCAACCGCAACAAGCGCAGCCTGACGCTCGACATCCGCAGGCCGGAGGGGCGCGACGCGCTGCACCGCCTGGTGCGCGGCGCCGACGCCGTGCTGAACAACCTGCGCGGCGACCTGCCGGCGCGGCTCGGGCTCGACCACGCCGCGCTTTCGGCGGTGAAGCCGGCGATCGTCTGCGTCCACCTTTCGGGCTACGGCCGCACCGGGGAACGCGCGGCCTGGCCGGCCTATGACTACCTCGCCCAGGCCGAGGCGGGCTTCGCCGCGCTGACCGGGGAACCGGGGGCCGGGCCGGCCCGCGCCGGGCTGCCGGTGATCGACATGCTGTCGGGCCTCACCGCCGCGATGTCGCTGCTCGCGGGCGTCATGGGCGCGCGCGCCACCGGGCGCGGCTGCGACCTCGACGTGTCGCTCTACGACGTCGCGGTGCAGAACCTCACCTATGTCGCGAGCTGGTACCTGAACGACCGCTTCGCCGTGCCGCGCCGCCCGCGCGGCGGCCATCCCTTCATCGTCCCCTGCGAGATGATGCCGACCGCCGACGGGCACGTCTTCGTCATGTGCGTGAAGCCCGGCTTCTGGCGTGCCTTCTGCGAGATTGCCGGCCTGCCGGACCTGCCGAGGGACCCGCGCTTCCGTGGCTTCGACGAACGCCTGGCCAACCGCGACGCGCTGATGGCGATCCTCGACCCCGTGATGCGGGGCCGGAGTTCGGCCGAATGGGTGGCGCTGCTGGCGGGCCGGGTCCCGGTGGGGCCCGTGCTGACGCTGGCCGAGGCGCTGGACAACCCGTATCTGCGCGCCCGCGGCGGCGTGCTGGACCTGCCGCATCCCGCGCGGCCGGACCTCAAGGTGGTCGCCAGCGCCATCCGCCTGAACGGCGCCACGCTGCCCGGCCGCGCCGGGCCCGGCTATGGCGCGGACAGCGATGCGGTGCTGGCCGAAGCGGGGTACACGCGGGACGAGATCGCGCAGCTGCGCGCGCTGGGGGCGGTGTGAGATGAAGCTTGAAGGCGTGCGCGTACTCGACCTGTCGCTGTTCCTGCCCGGACCCTACCTGACCACCGTGCTCGCGGACCACGGTGCGGAGGTCATCAAGCTGGAACCGCCGGGCGGCGAGCCGGTCCGCCATCTCGGCCAGCGCGCGGGCGGCGAGACGGTGTGGTTCCGCAACACGCACCGCGGCAAGAAGTCCATCCAGCTCGACCTGAAGAAGCCCGAGGAGCTGGCAGCCCTGCACGACATCGCGCGCGGCTGCGACGTCTTCATCGAGGCCTTCCGCCCGGGCGTGGCGGATCGCCTCGGCTTCGGCACGGCGCGGATGACGGAGATCAACCCGCGCCTGGTCTACTGCTCCATCTCCGCCTTCGGGCAGGACGGCCCGCTGCGCGACCGGCCGGCGCATGACCTCGCGGTGGAGGCGCTGGCCGGCACGCTGTCCTGCAACCTCGGGCAGGACGGGCTGCCGACGCATCCGAACGTGCCGATCGCGGATGCCACCGCCTCGCTCCTCGCGCTCTCGGCCGTGCTGATGGCGCTGTACCGGCGCGAGAGGACGGGGCGCGGGGACGTGATCGACCTTGCGATGTACGACGCGACGCTGTCCTGGCTGCCGAATGCGACAGGCGCCGTCCTCGGCGAGGATCGCGCGCCGGATGTGAAGAACGTGCGCCAGTGGGGCGGCGGCAGCTTCTACAACATCTACCCGACCCGCGACGGCCGACACGTCGTGCTCGGCGGCAGCGAGCACAAGTTCGTCGAGAACCTGCTGCACGCGCTTGGCCGCCCCGACCTGATCGAGGGCGCCTCCGGCCCGCCCGGCCCGGGGCACGATGCGGCCAAGGCCTTCCTGCGCGAGACCTTCGCGACCCGCACGCGGGACGAATGGGAAGCCTGGTTCGAGGGTCGCGACGTCTGCTTCGCGCCGCTGCTCGACCTGCACGAGGCCTTCCACCGACCGCATGCGGCCGCGCGGAAGATGCTGCTGCGCGACGAGGAGGGCAACCTGCATGTCGGCCTGCCCATCAAGTTCCGCGACGAACCAGGGACGCTGAATCCGCGGTTGCCGAAGCTGGGCGAGCACACGGCGGAGGTGGTTGCGGAGGCGCGGGCGAGGCTCGCGCGGTAGCGTCCGGCCGGCTACATCGCCCGCCGCATCGCCGCCCATTCGCCGGCCAGCGCGTCGCGGAACTGCGGCGCGGCGATGCCGATCAGCCGCTCCGCCCTCTCGTCGATCGGCAGGTCCGCCAGTTCCACGGCGCCGAATTCCGTTGCCACCACGTCGATGTCGGCGCGGGTGACGGACACCGGCGTCCCCGCGGGCAGCTTCGCCACGATGCGCGACACCGCCCCGCCCCGCCCGGTGGCGGGCAGCACGAAGACGGCGCGGCCCCGCCCCCGCGCCGCACGCACGAAATCCGCGACGCCGCCATGGCCCGAGACCTGGCGCCCGCCGATCATCTCCGAATTCACCTGGCCCAGCAGGTCCACCTCCACCGCCGCGTTGATCGCGACGAGGCGCGGGATCGCGCCCAGCACGCCCGCATCATGCGTGTGGCCGACGGGGCGGAAGCCGATGCGCCGTTCACCGGCAAGCCGGGCATAGAGCGCACTGCTGCCGAGCGCGACGGCGCAGACCGCACCGTCGATCGCGCCGGCATCCATCAGCTCCAGCACCGCATCCGCCAGCATCCCGCCGTGGTAGCGCAGGCGCCGGTGATGCCGCAGCGCCCGCAGCGCGGCATCCGCGGCCCCGCCGATGCCGGCCTGCACGGTGTCTCCCTCGCGGACCAGCTTCGCGACATGCAGGCCGATCGCCCGCATCGCTGCATCCGGAGCGTCCACCGACAACTCGGGCGAGGGCGAAGGCCCATCCACCAGCGCGTGCAGCCGCTCCACCTCCAGCTCCATGCCGTCCGGCACGAAGGGCAGCGCCGGGTCCACCACCCCGACCAGCCCCGCCCCCGCCGCCGCCGCCGCCGGCACGAAGTCATGCGCCAGGGCGAGCGAGACGCGCCCATCCCGCGGCGCGCTGCACCGGAACACGGCAAGGTCGGGCCGCGCCGCATCGCGCAGCCAGCGGAAGCCGGCGGAATAGTGCATCGGGCGGAAGGCCACGCGCCCCGCCGCCAGGCCCGGCCGCAGCTCCGGCGTCATGAAGGTGACCTCGACCGGGGCGAGGGCCGACAGGTCGCGGCGGTTGGCGCCGGGAACCGGCACCTGGATCAGCGTGGCGCCCGCCAGCGCCTCCGGCCGCGCAGCCAGCGCGTCCAGCACCGCATCCGGCTGGCCGGCGGCATCGCCCAGGAAGATGCGCAGGCCCGGCCGCAGCGCGGCGGCGAAGGCCTCGGGCGTCGTCATTCGGGCTGCTTGCGTGCGGGCCATGCTTCGTCTGATATGTCCGGACAAGTCGGACGTCCACTCCTCCCATGACCTCGCTGACCGAAGGCCTCGTCGCGTTGCTCGCCCGGCCGATCGCGCCCGCGGACCGCGCGCGCGCGGCGCTGCACCTGCTCGACTGGGTCGGCTGCGCCGCGGCCGGCGCCGCGGGCGAGACAGGGGCGGTGTTCCGCGCCCATGCGGCGCGCCAGCCCGCCGGCGCGGCGAAGGTCATCCTCGGCCCGCGCGTCGGCGCGCGCGACGCCACGCTGGCCAACGGTGCCCTCGGCAACGTGCTGGAGATGGACGACGTCCACCGGGAAGCCATCCTGCATCCCGGCCCGGTCGTCGCCCCGGCCGCGCTGGCCCTGGCGGCGGAACGCGGCGCGGACGGGCACGCGCTGCTCGACGCCCTGCTGCGCGGCTACGAGGCGATGATCCGCATCGGCCGCGCCATGGGCCCGGCGCATTACCGCCATTTCCACCCGACCGCGAGTTGCGGGACCTTCGGCGCCGCCGCCGCCGCCGCCTCCCTTCTCGGCCTTCCGGCGGAGCGGACGGTCTGGGCGCTCGGCAATGCCGGCACGCAGACCGGCGGGGTGTGGCAATGCCGGGCGGAGCCGGTGATGACCAAGCAGTTGCACACCGCCCATGCTGCCGCCACCGGGCTGCAGGCGGCGCTGCTGGCCGCGGACGGGCTGACAGGCCCGCGGCTGATCCTGGAGGCGCCGCTCGGCGTCTTCGCGGGCCTCGCGCCGGATGCCAGGCCCGACCGCGTGCTGGCGGAGCCCGACGCGCCCTGGCTGATGCATGCGACGAGCTTCAAGCCCTGGCCCGCCTGCCGCCACTGCCACGCCACGATCGATGCCATCCTTGCGCTGCGCGGCGAGGTCGCGGGGCGCGAGGTGACGCGGATCGGGATCGGCACCTATGGCGATGCCCTCACCTTCTGCGACCGCCCTGCGCCCGAAAGCACGGTCCAGGCGAAGTTCTCGCTCCAGCACGCCGCGGCGGTGGCGCTGCACGATGGCCGCCCGCCGCTCGACGCCTTCGCGCCCGCGGCGATCGCCCGGCCGGAACTGGCCGCGCTGCGCGCCCGCACCACCCTGGTGCAGGACCCGGCGCTTCACGCCGCCTATCCCCTGCGCTACGGCGCTGCCGTGACGCTGACGCTGGCGGATGGCAGCGAGCTGCGGCGGACGGTGCCCGATGCGCTGGGCGACCCCGAGAACCCGCTGGCCGAGGGGCAGATCCTGGACAAGGCGCGGATGCTGATGGCCAGCGCGGGCGTGCCGGAGGAGCGCATCGCGGCGGTGGTCGACGCCGCGCTGTCGCTGGCCGATGGCGCGCCGGTCGCGCGCCTCAACGACGTCCTGCCCTGAGGGCCCCGGCATGAGCGAGTTCGACTACGTCACCGCGATGGACCCGGAGGCGCTGCGGCGCGACTACCCGATCGGCGACGCATTCCGCCGCGCCCTGGTTGGCCTGTCGCGCGACGAATTGCGCGCGCGGCAGGAACGGGACTTCCGCCGCGTGCTGGACTTCGCCTGGAAGGTGCCCTTCTACCGCCGGCTCTGGGGTGCGAAGGGGATCGAGCCGGGCGACATCCGCACCCTCGACGACCTTCCGAAGCTGCCGAGCTACGACAAGGCGGACATCATGCAGTCCGTCGCGGACCACCCGCCGCTCGGCGATTTCCACGGGCAGGACGCGCATCCGGCGGACCGGCGCCCGCAAATCATCTTCCACACCACCAGCGGCACCACCGGCAAGCCGCAGCCGCTGCTGTTCGGGCCGAGGTCGCGCGAGGTGCAGAACCGGCTGCTGGCGCGGCAATACCTGATGGCGGGCATGACGCGTGACGACGTGGTGCACAGCGTCTACGGTCACGGCCTGATCAACGGCGGCCATTACGTGCGCGAGACGGTGCAGCACTGGGTCGGCGCGCGCTTCATGTCCGCCGGCACCGGGGTGGAGACGCGCAGCGCGCAGCAGATCTTCATCATGCGCGAATTCGGCGCCACCGCGATCATCGGCTTCGCGGACTACATCAAGCGCCTGTCGGAAGTCGCGCGCGAGGAAGGGTTCGAGCCCGGGCGCGACATCCCCATCCGCCTGATCTGCGCCCATCTCGGCAGCGAATCGCAGGCGAGCCTCTCGGCCGCCTGGGGTGGCGCGGCGGTGTTCGACTGGTACGGCGTCGGCGACACCGGCATCATCGCCGGCGAATTCCCGGACCGCACCGGGATGCATGTGATGGAGGATGCCCACGCGCTGGAGATCGCGGACCCCGACACCGGGCTGCCGGTGGCGCCCGGACGGCTCGGCGACATGGTCTGCACCTGCCTGTTCAAGGACGACATCTTCCCGATCATCCGCTTCAACACCCATGACGTGACCGAGGAGGTGACGGGCGAAAGCCCGCTCGGCCTGCCCTTCCGGCGCATCCGCGGCTTCCTCGGCCGCAGCGACAACATGGTGAAGCTGCGCGGCATCAACCTGTTCCCGACCGGTATCGGCGCGCTGCTGGTCGAGCAGTGCGAGGCCGCGACCGGGGAATTCATCTGCCGCGTCCACCGCGAAGGTGCGCGCGACGCGATGACCGCGCATCTCGAAGTGCGCGGCACGCCGGACGGGGCGCTGAAGGACCGGCTTGAGGCCGCGCTGAAGACCCGGCTCGGCATCGAGATCGCGGTGGCGCTGGAAGCGCCGGGCGCGCTGGCCGCGCTGACGCAGGTGGAAAGCCGGCAGAAGGCGATCCGCCTCGTCGATGAACGTCGATGAACGCCGACGCGATCCGGGCGCGCGACGCCGCGCTCGGCATCTTCTGGCACCTCGCGCCGCAGGCGCCGGCGCCGGGCGGCACGCTGTCCGCGCTGACGCTTGCGGTGAAGGACAATGTCGACGTGGCCGGCATGCCGACCACCGCCGGCCTCGCCGCCTTCGAGGGCCGCGTCGCATCGCGGGACGCGCCCTGCGTCGCCGCGATCCGCCGCCATGGCGTCACCATCCTCGGCAAGGTCGCGATGCATGAGGGCGCGCTCGGCGCCACCACCGACCTGCCGCGGCCCTGCCAGAACCCGCTGCGCCCCGGCTTCACGCCGGGCGGGTCCTCCGGCGGGTCCGGCGCCGCGGTGGCGGCGGGCTTCGCGGACCTCGCCATCGGCACGGACACGATGGGCAGCGTCCGCATCCCCGCCGCCTATTGCGGGGTGGCCGGGCTGAAGCCGACCGCGGGGCTGGTCCCCCGCAGCGGGGTGGTGCCGCTGTCGCCCAGCCTCGACCATGTCGGCATGCTGGCGCGGACGCCGCGCCTCGCCGCGCTCGGCCTGCAGGCGATGGCCGGCGAGGATGCGGCGGACCCCGCGAGCCGCCCCGCCCCGCGCGGCTGGCACGCGGTGCCGGCCGAGCCGGTGGTGGTCCACGGCATCCGCATCGGCCTGCCGCAGCCCGCGCTGGACGCGACGGTGGAACCCGCGATCCGCACGGCCTGGGACGCGGCGGCGGGACGGCTGCGGGACCTCGGCGCGCGGGTCGAGGCGGTGCCGGTGCCGGGGTGGGAGCCTTCGCCCACCCGCCGCGCCGGCCTGCTGCTGATCGAGGCCGAGGCCGCCGCCCTGCACGAGGCGCTGATCGGCGACCCGGCCGCCGCGACGCCCGGCTTCCGCGCCGCGCTGGCCTATGGGCGCGACCTCACCGGCATCCGGCTCGCCCGCGCCCTGTTCCGCCTGGCGGAGGCGCGGGGCGGCGCGTTGCGCGCGCTCGACCGCTGCGATGCGCTGCTGCTGCCCACCGCGCCGCAGCGCGCCTTCGCGCATGGCTCGCCGCCGCCGCATGACCAGGCCGATTTCTGCGCCATCGCCAACATCGCCGGCCTGCCCGCCCTCGCCCTGCCCTGGCCAGCCGCGGATGGCGGCCTGCCGGCCTCCGTCCAGCTGGTCGGGCACCCCCATGCCGAGGCGCTGCTGGTGGGGCTGGCGGAGGCGCTCAGCGCGCCGTGAAGACCGGCGCGCGCTTCGCGAGGAAGGCGTCGCGGCCCTCGCGGAAATCCGCGCCGGAGAAGGCATCGCGGAACAGGGCGGAGAGGTCCGGCGTCTCCCGCAGGGCGCCGGCCTCGATCGCCGCCACCATCGCCTTGGTCGCCCGCAGCGCCGGGCGGGATGCGGTGGCGAGCGCGGCGCAGCAGGCCTCGACCTCGGCGGCGGCCGCGATGCGCTGCACCAGCCCGATCCGCAGCGCCTCCTCCGCCTCCACCACCCGCGCGGTGAACAGCAGGTCCTTCGCCATGGCCGCACCCACCGCGCGCACCAGCCGCAGCGTGTCGGCATGCGAGTAGATGAGGCCTAGCTTTGCCGGGGTGACCGCGAACCGGGCATCGGGCGCGGCCAGGCGCAGGTCGCAGGCCAGCGCCAGCGCGACGCCGCCGCCCACGCAGGCGCCGCGGATCACCGCGACGCTCGGCTTCGGGCAGGCGGCCAGCGCGTCCGCCGCGGCGGCGATGGCGACGTTCGCGGCCTCGGCGCCCTCCGCGGTCGCGTAGGTGGCGGCGAATTCGGCGATGTCGGCGCCGGCGCAGAAATGCCCGCCCGTGCCCTGCACCCGCAGCAGCGCCACGCCGTCGTCCGCCACCGCCTGCGCCACCAGCGCGGGAAGGGCCAGCCACATGGCCCGCGTCATCGCGTTGCGGCGTGCGGGCTGGTCGATCACCAGGGTCGCGACGGCGCCGTCGCGTTCCAGCCGCAGCGCGCCGGTCATGCGGACAGTTCCTCCACCCGCCGCATCACCGCCGCGCCGGCACGCGCCCAGCACTGGTGGCCATGGACCAGGATGGCGATCGACAGCGCCTCCATGATCTGCCCGGCCGTCAGCCCGGCGCGCAGCCCCGCCTCGGCATGCGCCAGCGCGCCTTCCACATGCCCCGCCGCGACGTCGAGCACGATGAAGACCAGTTCCTTCTGGGCGACCGGCAGGTGCCCCTCCGGCGGCGGGCGGTAGGCCGCCTCGCGAGCCGCCAGGTAGGCCGCGAAGGCGTCCGGCGCGTGGCGTTGCAGCAGCGCGACGCTGTCCGGCACCCCACCGATCGTCCCGCCGAAATGCGTCGTGGCGTCCGCCATCGCCTTCCCTCCCCGGCCGCCGGGCCGGGGGCATCCTCGCGCCCCGGATTTGTCCGAACAAGTGTTGTCACCGGGTTGCCCGCATGGTGAAGTCCGGGCTTCGGGGAGAACGGAGGGAAGACGATGTCCGCTGCGACACGACGCGACCTGATTCGTACCGGCGCCGGCCTTGCCGCCGCCGCGGCCATTCCCGGCAAGGCGGGCGCGCAGGCGCCGGTGCGCTGGGACATCTCCATTCCCTGGGGCCCGTCGGAGTTCCACACCCTCAACGCCCAGCGTTTCGCGGCCGAGGTGCGCGGCGCCACCAGTGGCGCCGTGCAGATGACGGTGCATCCGGGCGGCGCGCTCGGCGTGCGCGCGAACGAGACGGTGCGCGCTGTGGGCGACGGCGTGGTGCCGATGGCGGAATTCACCGCCTTCCAGAACGTGGGCGACCTGCCGATCCTCGGCATCGAGAGCATCCCCTTCCTGATCGCCAACTACGACGAGCTGGCGGTCATGCACTCCCTCGTCCGCCCGACTTGGGAGAGGGAGCTGGAGCGGCGGAACCAGACGGTGCTCTACATGTGCCCCTGGCCGACGCAGCTGTTCTACTTCAAGCGCCCGATCGCGACTGCGGCGGATCTCCGCGGCATCCGCATGCGCACCTATGACCGCGTGACGGCGGAGATGTGCACCCGGCTCGGCATGGTGCCGCAGCAGCTGACCAACCCGGACGTGGTGCCGGCGCTCGCCTCGGGCCGGATCGACGCGGTGATGACCAGCGGCACCACGGCGGTGGCGCAGCGATACTGGGAATTCCTGCGCCACGCCTATGTCACCAACCATCTCTGGGCCACGAACTTCATGGTGGTGAACAACGACGCCTGGCGCCGCCTGCCGCAGGCCACGCGCACGCAGGTCCAGGACCTGGCGAAGCGCCTGGAGCCGGAATTCTGGAACGTCTCGAAGGCCGAGCACGACACCCGCATGGGCGAGCTGCGGCAGAACGGCATGACGGTGGAGGAGCCTTCGCCCGCCCTGGTGCAGGCGTTGCGGCAGGCCACCGCGACGATGGGCGAGGAGTTCGTGCGCGCCAACCCGGCCGCGGGACCCATCCTCCAGCAGTTCCGCCAGCGCGTCGGCCGGGCGTGACGCCGGCGAACGATGCGCGCGCGGCGCCGCCGGCCCTGGCGGCGCTGCTGCGCGCCATCGACCTGGCCTGCGCGGCGGGCGCCTTCCTCGCCGCGCTGTCGGCCGCGGCGCTGGCGCTGATCCTGATCACGGAGGTGGTGGCGACCAGCTTCTTCGGCTGGTCACAGCCCTGGGCGGTGGAATACGCGATCTACCTGCAATGCTTCGTGCTGTTCTGCGGCGCGGGCTGGACGCTGCGCCAGGGCGGCCACATCCGGGTGGCGGTGGTGATGCAGGCCCTGCCGCCGGCTGCGGCGCGGCTGCTCGACATGGTCGGCACGGTCTTCGCGCTCGGCGTCACCGGCTTCGCAAGCTGGGCGCTGTGGCAGCAGCTGGTCCGCAGCGTCGAATTCGGCTCCACCAGCTTCTACCCCATGGGCACCCCGCTCTGGATCCCGCAGGGGCTGCTGACGGTGGGCATCACCCTGCTGGCGCTCGGCTTCCTCGCGCGCCTGGTACGGCTGGCGCTCCGCCAGCAGGCGGATCTCTCGGCGGGCCTGACCGGGGGCGGCGTGGAATGACCGGCCCGCTCCTCCTCGTCCTCGGGATGCTGTTCGCCACGCTGGCGGGGGGCGTCTGGGTCGGCGTGTCGCTGATGTCGATCGGCATCGTCGCGCTGGAGGTGTTCCGCGACATGCGGGTGGACCGCTTCCTGGCGGGCGACATCTGGTCCTCCTCCACCGCGGTCGAGCTCATCACCCTGCCGCTGTTCATCCTGATGGGGGAGCTGCTGTTCCACACCCGCCTGTCGGAGAACCTGTTCCGTGGCCTGTCGCCCTGGACGCGGCGGCTGCCGGGGCGGCTGGTGCATGTGAACGTGATGGGCTGCGCGCTGTTCGCCGCCGTCTCGGGCAGCAGCGCGGCGACGACGGCGACCGTCGGGCGCATCACGCTCGGCGAATTGCTGTCGCGCGGCTATGACCGGCGGCTGGCGGTGGGGTCGCTGGCCGGGGCGGGGACGCTCGGCTTCCTCATCCCGCCCTCGATCCCGATGATCGTCTATGGCGTCGTCGCCGACGTTTCCATCCTGGAACTGTTCATCGCCGGCCTCGTGCCGGGGGTGCTGCTGGCGGCGATGTTCATGGGCTGGATCGCCTTCCGGGCCTGGCTGGACCCTGCCCTGGTGCCGCCGCAGGAACCCGCCATCCCGCGGGCGGAGGCGCTGCGCGCGCTAGGCCAGCTCATCCCCATCGTGTTCCTCATCAGCTTCGTGATGGGCAGCCTGTATTTCGGCTTCGCCAGCATCACCGAGGCGGCGGCGATGGGCGTGCTCGGCGCGCTCATCGTCGCGCTGGCGCAGCGCACGCTGACCTGGCGCGGCCTGTGGCAGGCGCTGCTCGGCACGGTGCGGACCTGCTCGATGATCGGGCTGATCCTGGTGGGCGCGCTGTTCCTGTCGAAGGCGATGGCGCGGCTCGGCCTGCCGGCGGACATCGCGAACGCCATCCAGTCCTGGGGGCTCACGCCCTGGATGCTCATCGGCGTGCTGCTGCTGTTCTACCTGGCGCTGGGCTGCGTGCTGGACGGGCTGTCGGCCATCGTGATGACGCTGCCGGTCACCCTGCCGCTGGCGGTGGCGGCGGGGTTCGACCCCATCTGGTACGGCGTCTTCCTCATCATCACCATCGAGATGGCGCAGATCACGCCGCCGGTCGGGTTCAACCTGTTCGTCATCCAGGGCCTGACGAGGGAGGGCATCTTCCGCATCGCCGCCTATGCCTGGCCCTTCTGCGTCATCATGATGGTCTTCACCGGCGTCATCACCGCCTTCCCGGAGATCGTGACCTTCCTGCCGCATTCGACGCGCGGGGGATGAGCGCGGCCATCCGCCGCCACGGGATGCTGCTGATCGCCGCCGGGGCGCTGGGCGGCATCGCGGTGCCGGACCTCGCCGCCGCGACGCGGCCCCTGCTGCTGTGGATCTCGCTCGCCGTCATGGCGCTGGCGCTGCTGCGGGTGGAGCCGGCGGCGCTGGGCGGCGTGCTGCGGCACCCGCGCATGGCGGTGGTGCTGCTGCTGTGGGTCACCTTCGGCGTGCCGCTGCTGGTCTGGGCGGCGCTGGCGCCGCTGCTGCCGGCGGACAGCCCATACCTGGCCGCGGCGGTGCTGATCGCGGCGACGCCCTCGGTCATGTCGGCCGCCGTCTTCGCCATCCTGCTCGGCGCCGATGCCGCGCTGCTGACGGTGGTGGCCATCCCCTCCAACGCCTTCGCGCCGGCCTGGCTGCCGCTGGTGGCGGGGCTGATGGGCGTCTCGGCGCAGGTGGATCCGCGGGCCATGGCGCTGCGGCTGGCGCTGCTGGTCTTCGGCAGCTTCGGCGCCGCGGCCCTCGCCATCCGGCTGGTCGGCCGCCCCACGCTGCGGGCGCGGGCGCCGGCGATCGACACCTGGATCGTGCTGCTGGTCGTGGCCTCCGCCGTGCCCTGCATGGATGGCGTGGGCGCGGCGCTGGCGCAGCGACCGCTCGACTTCGCCGCGATGCTGGGCTTCGCGCTGGGCCTGAACCTGGCCTTGCAGGCGCTGGGCTATGCCGTCTTCGCCGCCGCCCCTGTCGCCGCGGCGCTGTCGGCCGGGCTGGTGACGGGCACGCGGAACATGGTGCTGCTGCTGGCCGCCATCGGCGCGCCGGGCGGCAGCGACCTGGGCCTGATCGTGGCGGCGGCGCAGCTTTCGCTGTTCGTCATGCCGGTGATGGTCGCGCCGGTCTATCGCGCGCTGCGGGCGCGCCGGGCGACCTGACCGCGCTCCGCGCGCCGGCGCCCCAACCGCGCTCCGCGCGGGGAGGACCGCTTGACCGGCGGGCGCGCAGGCGGCACAGGATTTGTCCGGACAAGTCCGCGCCCGCCCGAGGAGAGCAACCCCCATGGTCCAGACCCACAACGAGGTCGCCCCCAACCGCTTCCGCGAAAGCTACGGCCGCTTCTACGAGGATTTCGAGGTCGGCCACATCTATGAGCACCGGCCGAACCGGACCCTGACCGAGACGGAGAACACCTGGTTCACCCTGCTGACCATGAACCAGCACCCGATGCATTTCGACGTCGAATACGCGAAGCACAGCGAGTTCGGCCGCTGCATCATCGCCTCCCCCTTCACGGTCGCGGTGCTGGTGGGGATGAGCGTCAGCGACGTGTCCCAGAAGGCGATCGCCAATCTCGGCTGGAAGGAGATCAGGCTGACCCACCCGCTCTTCGCCGGCGACACGCTGACCGCCGAGAGCGAGGTGCTCGACAAGCGCGAGAGCAGGTCGCGCCCGAATGCCGGGATCGTCGGCGTGCGCACCCGCGGCTTCAACCAGGCGGGCGTGCTGGTCTGCGAGTTCGACCGCACGATGCTGATCGCCAAGCGCGGCTACGACGTCGAGAAGAAGGCGAACTACTGACGGGCGTTCAGCCGGACGCCTTCAGCACCGCGATGCCGGCGGCGATCAGCGCGACGCCGCCGATCCGCGCGGCGGTCGCAGGCTCGCCCAGCACCAGCATGCCGAAGGCGGCCGTGCCCACCGCGCCGATGCCGGTCCAGACCGCATAGGCCGTGCCCACCGGCAACGTGCGCAGCGCGAGGCCCAGCAGGGCGATGCTCGCCGCCATGGCCAGCACCGTCCAGACGCTGGGCCAGAGCCGGCTGAACCCCTCGCTCACCTTCAGCCCGATCGCCCAGCCCACCTCGAGCACCCCGGCCAGCACCAGCATCGCCCACGCCAAGACCCGTCTCCTCCTTCGTCGCCACGGCAGCGCATCCGCCGCGCGGGGGTTGCCCTGCCCCTCATCCGGACACCCCGGGCGCCGGCCGCAAGGAGGCGGAGCGTGGGACGCGGCAGGGCGGTAGGCCAGGATGGGGCGACGATCTGGGCCATGGCGCCGGATCAGGCTTTAGTCTTGCCGCCCGTCCCCTGGAGTCTCCCCCGCATGGACCGCTTCTTCCAGCTTTCCGAACGCGGCACCACGCCGCGCACCGAGGTCATGGCCGGCCTCGCGACCTATCTGACGATGGTCTACATCGTCGTGGTCAACCCTTCCATCATGGCCGCCGCGGGCATCGACCCCGGTGCCGCCTTCGTCGCGACCTGCCTTGCCGCCGCGATCGGCAGCGCGCTGATGGGGCTGCTGGCTAATTTCCCGATCGCGCTGGCGCCGGGCATGGGGCTGAACGCCTATTTCGCCTTCGCGGTGGTCGGCGCCATGGGCATCCCCTGGCAGGTGGCGCTGGGGGCGGTGTTCATCTCGGGGATGATCTTCTTCCTGGTGTCCGTGCTGAAGATCCGGGAATGGCTGGTGAACGGCATCCCGCTGTCGCTCAAGCTCGGCATCGCGGCGGGGATCGGCTTCTTCCTCGGGCTGATCGGACTCCGCGGCATGGGCCTGGTCGTGGCCAACCAGGCGACGCTGGTGGGGCTTGGCCCGTTGTCCGTCACCTCCACGCTGATCGCCTGCGCGGGCTTCGTCATCATCGCGGGGCTGGTGGCGCGCCGGGTGCCGGGGGCGATCGTGCTCGGCATCCTCGCCACCGCGCTGATCGGACTGCCCTTCGGGCTGACCAGCTTCAGGGGGATCGTCTCCGCCCCGCCCTCGCTGGCGCCGACCTTCCTGCAGATGGACTTGGCCGGCGCGCTGGGCGTGGGCCTGGTCGGTATCGTCTTCACCTTCTTCCTGGTGGACCTGCTCGACAACACCGGCACGCTGATCGCGACGACGCACCGGGCGGGGCTGATGCGGCGGGACGGCACGGTCCCCAATCTGGGCCGCGCGCTGACCGCGGATTCGGGCGGCGCGATGATCGGCGCCGCACTCGGCACCTCTACGACGGTGAGCTACATCGAGAGCGCGGCGGGCATCCAGGCGGGCGGCCGCACGGGGCTGACCGCGCTGACCGTGGCGGTGCTGTTCCTGCTGACGCTGTTCCTCGCGCCGCTCGCCACCTCCATCCCCGGCTTCGCCACCGCGCCGGCGCTGGTCTTCGTCGCCTGCCTGATGGCGAAGGGGCTGCAGGACATCGCCTGGGACGACGAGACGGAATACCTGCCCGCCATCGTCACCGCCCTGGCCATGCCCTTCACCTTCTCGATCGCGACCGGCATCGGGCTCGGCTTCCTGACCTATGCGCTGGTCAAGACGGTGGCCGGCCGCGCGGCCGAGGTGCATGGCGCGGTCTGGCTTCTGGCAGCGCTGTCAGCCGTGAAGTTCGCGCTGGCCTGAAGCGACGCGCGAAAAGGGCGCCGGGGGGTCTTCCCCCGGCGCCTGCCGCCTCCTGCGGCCGGGTGCCGCGCCGGGTGGGGCGCGGCACCAACCCGGTCAGACGATGTCCACCACGTCCTGCAGGTTGGCCAGCAGGTCAGCCTTGCTGACGCCGACGAGGGTGATGCTGTCGGCGCCGATGGTGATGACGGCGTTGCCGCTCGCCTCGCCGATATAGGGGACGAGGTCGGTCGGGTTGCTGATGCCCGTGCCGTTGATGCCGGAGCGGATCTCCAGCATGTCGTCGCCCAGGTTGAAGTCCAGGATCGTGTCCTGGCCGAAGCCGTTGTCGAAGTAGAAGACGTCCTGGCCGTCATTGCTGGTGCCGTAGGCGCCGGTGCCCTGGGCGTCGCCGCTCATCAGGCTGGTGCCGTCGCCGGTCAGCAGGTCGTTGCCGGCCCCGCCTTCGAGCGTGTCGTCCTGCTTGCCGCCGATCAACGCGTCGTTGCCGGCGCCGCCCGAAAGCAGGTCGTTGCTGTTGCCGCCGTCGAGGAAGTCGTTGCCGCCCTCGCCATACAGGCGGTCCTGCGCGGCCTGGCCGAAGACGGTGTCGTTGCCGGTGCCGGCATAGACCAGGTCCTTGCCCGACCCGGCATGGATGCCGTCATCCCCGCCGCCGCTGGAGATGGTGTCGTTGCCGTCCTTGGCCCAGATCCAGTCGCTGCGGTTGCCCTGGCCCGTGGTGTCGATCGTCTCGCTGCTGTCGGTGCCGTGGATGGAGGCGTAGCCGGACATTGGGGGGCTCCTGCGGGCGGGCTGCGGACGGGAACGCCGCTTTCATTGGGATGATTCCTATATTTTGGACAGTCTGCCCGTCAACGAAAAAATAGCCTCTGCGTATCGAATTGTCGTCTGTTACGGACGGTTTACGATTCTTGAGACGCGCCCGCGGGATCTCCGCCCTCAGCCCCAAGGCGGGCCGGATCGCAACATCCTGTTGAAATCGTTGGCAACCAATACCCTCCGCACGACCGGCGCCCTGGCCGACCCTGCCGCCACGCAGGGCACGAAGTCTTGACGATATCGTATCGTCTTATTTTTGAGACGGCCCTGAAGGTATCCCGGCCGCGGCAAGTTCGCGGTCCAGACGGCCCGTCAGCATCAGCCAGGCCATCCGCAGGTCGCTCCACAGCGACCACAGCGGGTGGCGGAAGGTCGCGGGCCGGTTCCGCTCCACCACCAGATGCGACCCCCAGGCCAGCCCGTATCCCACCGCCAGCCCGGCCGGAAGCCACGGCCACCAGCCGAACGCGACCGCCGCGACAACCAGCGCGACACCCGCCAGCGTGCCAACCGCATGCAGCCGCCGCGTCAGCGGGCGCGCATGTTCCCGCAGGTAGAAGGGCCAGAACTCGGCATAGGTGGCGATGCGGCCGGCGGACATGGAGGGAAGTTTAGCCTCCCCACCCCCACCGGTTCCAGCATCCAGATGGCCCGCTTCGCGCTTCCCCCCTGCCCCACTGGACTGCCATTTTGATCCCAATGCGACTTCCCACCGCCCTGACCCCCCTGCGCCACCCGGCCTTCCGGCTGCTGTGGCTGGCCAATCTCTGCTCCAACACCGGCATGTGGATGCAGAATACCGGCGCGGGCTGGCTGATGACGGAACTCGCCCCCTCGCCGCTGATGGTCAGCCTCGTGCAGGTCTCGGCCCTGCTGCCGGTCTTCCTGCTGGCCCTGCCCGCCGGCGCATTGGCCGATATCCTGGACCGCCGCCTCTACCTCATCGCCGCGCAGGCCTGGATGGCGCTCTGCGGCACGCTGCTGGCGGTGCTGACCTTCGCGGGCGTGCTCGGCGCCTGGGGATTGCTGGCGCTGACCTTCGCGATCGGCGCCGGCACCGCGATGAATTCCCCCGCCTGGGCCGCCACCACGCCCGAGGTCGTGCCCCGGCAGGACCTCACCCAGGCCATCGTGCTGAACGGCATCGGCTTCAACCTGACCCGCGCCATAGGCCCCGCGATCGGCGGCTTCACGGTCGCGCTGGCCGGGCCCGAGGCGACCTTCGCGCTCAACGCGCTGTCCTTCATCGTCGTCATCTTCGCCCTGGTCGCCTGGCGGCGGGAGGAACCGCGGCGGACGCTGCCGAAGGAACACTTCCTGTCGGCGATGCGCGCCGGCATCGGCTTCGTGCGCGCCAGCCCGCCGCTGCGCGCCACCATCATCCGCGGCTGCGTCTTCTTCGGCTTCCTCGCCGCGATCTGGGGGCTGCTGCCGCTGCTGGTGCGCGAACAGCTGCGCCTCGGCCCGGAGTGGTACGGGGCGACGCTGGCGGCGATGGGGGTCGGCGCGGTGACCGGCGGCTTCCTGCTGCCCGCGCTGCGCCGGCGGCTCGACCGCGGCGGGACGGTGGTGGCGGCCTGCATCCTGGGCGGCGCCTCGCTCGCGCTGCTCGGGCAGGCGGGGCACTGGTCGGTCGCGATCCTCGCCATGCTCGGCTTCGGCTTCGCCTGGATCGCCGGGGCCTCCACGCTCCAGGCCTCGGCGCAGCTGGCCGCACCGGCCTGGGTGCGGGCGCGGGCGATCGGCATCTACCAGCTCGGCACCTTCGGCGCGCTCGCGCTCGGCACCGCGCTTGGCGGCTGGGCGGGGGAGGTGTTCGGCCTCTCCCCCGCCCTCGGCGCCTTCGGGCTGGCCTGCGGCCTGGGCGCGGTGATGGTGCGCCACCTGTCGATCGAGCCGCCGGCCAGCCCGGCCCTTCCCGCCGGTCCCCCCGCCCCGGTGCCGAAGCCGGAACCCGCCGCCGCCGTGCTCGCCCCCCTCCTCACCGGCGAATCCGGGCGGGTGCTGGAGGTGGTCCGCTACGTCATCGATCCTGCCGACCGCGCCCGCTTCCTGGCGACCATGGCGGAAAGCCGCCATGTCCGCCTGCGCGCCGGGGCGCTGGCCTGGCAGCTCTACGAGGATGTGGCCCATCCCGAACGCTGGGTGGAATTGTGGGTGGTGGAGAGCTGGACCGACCACCTGCGCGAGGCCGACCGCCTGACCGAGCATGACCGCGCCGTCCTCGCCCGCGCCAACGCGCTGCACCGCGGCGATGCCCCGCCGGAGGCGGCGCGCTACCTCAACGTCATGCCGCCAGGGATCGGCTGATCGGATGCAACGCGACCCCGATGAACCACGTTGGGGCGCGGACGCAACGGAAGGGAGATCCCGCATGCCGAAATCCGAGGGCAAGCCCCGCACCCGGCTCGACCTGGCCGACAACGCGAAGAAGGCCTCCATCGAGGTGCTGCAGGGCGTGCTGACCGACAGCATCGACCTCTACAACAGCACCCGCCAGGCCCATTGGAACGTGAAGGGCCCGCAGTTCCACTCGCTGCACACCCTGTTCGAGACCTTCTACACCCAGATGGAGACCGACATCGACGAGATCGCCGAAAGGCTGGTCCAGCTCGGCGGCACGGCGATGGGCACCAGCCAGTCGGTCGCCGGCGGCACCCGCCTCGCGCCCTATCCGGCCGGCATCCGCCAGGGCTCGGAACACCTCCATGCCCTGCTGGAGCGGTACTGCGCCGCGGCCAGGACGGTGCGCGAAGGCATCGACGCCACCGACGAGGCGGGCGATGCCGACACCGCCGACCTGCTGACCGGCGTGTCGCGGAACCTCGACAAGGCCGTCTGGATGATGGAGGCGACGGCGGAGGGCTGATCCGGCGCCCCCACCCCGGCCGGGGCGCCATCCGTCACCGCGCGGGCAGACCCGGGCGGCTCAGCCCTGCAGCACGCCGATCCCGCGCAGCAGGCTGATCGCGAAGCTCGCGCCGACCAGGAGCACGCCGAGGAGCTGGCACCGCAACTGCCCGCTGCTCGGCCTCTCCAGCTTGTCCCGCAACCGTCCCTGCCAGCCCTGGAGATCCTTGCGGATCTGGCTCCGGACCGGGTCCTCGCCCCGGATCCGCGTCCGGCGCGCGCGTTCGAGGTCGCGCTTGACGAGGTAGTCCAGGAACCAGGGGATGGCCATCAGGAGGGACCCGAGGACACCCAGCGCGTCCTTCGCCAGGTCCCACAAGGCTTCAGGCCTTCGCGTCGAACCCGTGCCAGGTTTCCGCCACGCCCGCCTCGTGCCCGAGACTCTCGGCCGCGCTGAAGGCGTGGCCGTAGCGGTCCTGCATGCGGGAGGCAGGGAGGGCGGCGTTGAGCGTCGCGAAGAGCCGGATCAGCAGCGTCTCATCGGCCTGCGCCTCGACCACGCCGGACTCGATCGCGCGCAACTCCTCCGCGGGCAGGTCGAGCCGGCGCGCCAGCGCCTCCACCCCCAGGCCGGCGCGGCGGCGCGCGGCGCGCAGGCTGCCGCCAAGGCGCATGGCTGCGGGGGAATGACCTGCCGCCGCGAGTTGCTCGCGTTCCGCCGCCGGCAGGGACTCCAGCACCTCGACGGCGCTGGCGCCCATCGGCCGTGGAACTCCGCCCCGCCGGGCGCTCATGGTCATCACCGAACCCTTCCGAAGAAGCAGGCCTGCACGCGTTCGGCCGCCATGCGGGCAAGTTGCCCGGTCGTCAGCAACTCACCGCCCAGGTACAGGACGGTGACGACCGGCTCCCCGTCCATCGCGGGTGTCACCGAGTATAGCATGACGCACGAGTCGCGTTCTTCGCGGAAGACCTCAATGCCTCGTGGGTCGACGAATATGGGCAGCTGTCGCGGCCATGCCAGGAGGCCGCTGCGACGGCGAAGCCACCTTTCCCCGGCCCGGGCGCATTGGCGAAGAACCCAGTCCTTCTCCGGCGTCGACAGCAGCAGGAACTCGCCGGCGGCGAATTCTTCCTCGTCCGTCCGGAAAAAGAACACTTCCGTCAATACGGATCCGTCCTTCCTGTGCGCGGGCGAGTGAAGCCGCGACCGCTGCGACGCCAAGCCTTCGTCCGGCAGCAGACTACACGACGGCCGGGCACCGTCCACCTCGGCAGGGCCGGCCCGGCTCAGGTTGAACCCGCCGCCCCACGCCGCTATCTTGGCCCGGCGAGCGAGAACACAGCATGAACGATCTGTTTGGCCGCGGCCGGTCCCCCAAGCCTGCCGCCAAGGCCACGCCCAACTTCACCCCTGCCGACACCGGCTACTCCGCCAAGGACATCGAGGTCCTGGAGGGGCTGGAACCCGTGCGGCGCCGCCCGGGCATGTATATCGGCGGCACCGACGAGAATGCGCTGCACCACCTGGCGGCCGAGGTCATCGACAACGCCATGGACGAGGCGGTGGCCGGCCATGCCGACCGCATCGAGGTCACGCTCGAGCCCGGCAACTGGCTGACCGTGCGCGACAACGGCCGTGGCATCCCGGTGGACCCCCACCCCAAGTTCCCGAAGCTCTCCGCGCTGGAGGTGATCCTCACCACCCTCCACTCCGGCGGCAAGTTCTCGGGCAAGGCCTACGACACCTCGGGCGGCCTGCATGGCGTGGGCAGTTCCGTGGTGAACGCGCTGTCCGACCGGCTGGAGGTGGAGGTCGCGCGCGACCGCACCCTGTTCGCGCATGCGTTCGAGCGCGGGAAGCCCGTGCAGAAGCTGAAGAACATGGGCCCGATCCACAATCGCCGCGGCACCACGGTGCGCTTCCGCCCGGACCCCGAGATCTTCGGCAAGCAGGCCTTCTCCCCCGCCCGCCTGCACCGGCTCTGCCGGTCCAAGGCCTACCTGTTCCGCGGCGTGGAGATCCGCTGGTCCTGCGACCCGGCCCTGGTCGAGGGCACGGACACGCCGGCGGCCGCCACGCTGCATTTCCCGGGCGGCCTGCGGGACTTCCTCGCCGCCTCGATCGAGGGCCGCGCGGCGGTGGTCCCGGCCCCCTGGGCGGGGGAGGCGAGCTTCCCCGACGGCGCCGGCCGCGCGGAATGGGCGCTGACCTGGCTGGAGCAGGGCGAAGGCTTCCTTTCCACCTACGCCAACACCATCCCCACGCCGCAGGGCGGCACGCATGAGGCCGGGCTGCGCGCCGCGCTGGTGAAGGGGCTGCGCGCCTATGGCGAGCACCGCAAGGAACGCCGCGCGGCGAGCGTGACGGCGGAGGACGTGCTGGGCGGCCTTGCCGGGATGCTCAGCGTCTTCGTGCGGGACCCGCAGTTCCAGGGCCAGACCAAGGACAAGCTGACCAGCCCCGAAGCCGCGCGCCTGGTCGAGGCCGCGCTGCGCGACCATTTCGACCACTGGCTGGCCGGCGACCCCGCGACGGCGGACAACCTGCTCGCCTGGACCATCGAGCGCGCCGAGGAACGCATCCGCCGGCGCGACCAGAAGGACACGCCGCGGAAATCCGCCACCCGCAAGCTGCGCCTGCCCGGCAAGCTCGCCGACTGCTCGCGCGAGAGCGCGGAGGGGACGGAGCTGTTCCTGGTGGAGGGCGACAGCGCCGGCGGGTCCGCCAAGCAGGCGCGCGACCGCGAGACCCAGGCGGTGCTGCCCCTGCGCGGCAAGATCCTGAACGTGGCCAGCGCCTCGGCCGACAAGCTGCGGGCCAACCAGGAACTGAAGGACCTGATCGAGGCGCTGGGCTGCGGCGCGGGGGACCGTTTCGACGTGGCCCGCCTGCGCTATGGCCGCGTCGTCATCATGACCGATGCCGATGTGGACGGCGCCCATATCGCAGCCCTGCTGATGACCTTCTTCTACAAGGAATTCCCCGAGCTGGTCCGGCAGGAACGCCTGTTCCTGGCGCAGCCGCCGCTCTACCGCCTCCAGGCTCCGGGCAAGACGGTCTATGCCAGGGACGACGCCGACAAGGACCGGCTGATGAAGAAGGAATTCAAGGCGAACCAGAAGGTCGACGTCTCCCGCTTCAAGGGCCTGGGCGAGATGCCGCCCGCCTCGCTGAAGGAGACGACGATGGACCCGAGGCGGCGCACCCTGCTGAAGGTCGTCATGCCGCCCGAGGAACGCGCCCGCACCTCCGAACTGATCGAGGCGCTGATGGGCCGCCGCCCGGAACTCCGCTTCCGCTTCATCCAGGAGAATGCGGCGAAGCTCGACGACGAGGCGGTGGACGCCTGACACCGGCGCTTCCGCTGCGGCCACGGGTCCGCCGCGGCGGGCCCGTGGCCGCCAGGCGGCCCGGCCGGTATCCCGGCCGGGCCCCGCTCAGCCCTGGCCGCGCGCCGCCTGGGCGATGCCGATGACGAAGGGAATGGGGTCGACCGGCCGCACCTGGCGCGCCGGCGCCGTCACCTGCACCTTCAGGAAGCGGCCATCGGCGGTGCCGAGGCACAGCAGCGTCCGCACCTCCTGCCGGCCATAGGTGCCGGACAGCCGTGCGCAGCTCAGCGCCGGCCCGCCGGGGACGGGCAGCTCCGACCGCTCGCGTTCGGTGATCTGCTGGCTGGTGCGGGTGCCGGCCGTCGCGACGGCGTCGGCCACCGCGGCGGCGAATTCCCCCTGCACGCGGGGCGATGCCGGGTCGCCCGGCGTCACCGCCTGGCCACGGTCGTAGAGGCTGACCGTCGCCACCGCCGACCGGGCCGGCCCCGCATAGTCCACCGCGGCGCCGAGGCCGGGCGTGTCGCGTTCATGCCAGGCGGCATCGCCGCGGGTGAAGCCCGCGACATTCGCCGGCAGGCGGGCCACCGCCGCATCGAGCGGCAGGGCCGCCCCGCCGGGGCGCGTCCCCGGCCCCTCCCCCGGCCCGGGCGCGCAGGCCACCACGGTCAGGACGGGCAGGAGGAGGGCGGCGCGCATGGGTCAGCGGTTCCTGCGGATGAGGTTCAGCGTCAGGTCTGCCACCAGCGTCGCCACCATCGCGATGATCGCGACGTGGAAGATCGTGGCGAAGGCCCAGAGCCCCACCGGGAACACCCCCGGCAGCGCCATCCAGCCAAGCGGCAGCATCAGGTAGCCATAGGCTTCCGGCACGTTGTCCGCGACCTGATGCGTGCCCTCGAAGATCATCTGGGCGGCGACGTAGAGGATGATCAGCAGCCCCACCCAGGCGATCCAGCGGTGCCGGTCGAGCAGCCGCGCGATCAGCGTCGCCGCGATGCCCATCAGCACGACGCTGAAGGCCAGCCCGATGATGAGGATGTAGGGGTGGTCCTTCGCGGCGCCGGCCACCGCCAGCACGTTGTCGAGGCTCATCGAGACGTCGGCGACGAGGATCTGCGTGATCGCCTGGCGCAGCGTCTTGCGCTGCCCGCCCGCCTCGCCCTCGGCCGCCGCCAGCGCCTCGTCCGGGTCGCCATGGCCGCCGTCGCGCAGCTCGCGGTACATCTTCCAGCAGACCCAGAGCAGCAGCACGCCGCCCGCGAGGGTGATGCCGACGATGGACAGCAGCTGGACCGTGATCGAGGCGAAGGCGATGCGCATCACCGTCGCGGCGACGATGCCCCAGAAGATCGCCTTCTTCCGCTGCTCCGCCGGCAGGCCGGCTGCCGCCATGCCGACGACGATGGCGTTGTCGCCCGCCAGCACGATGTCGATGAGCAGAACCTGCCCGAGTGCGACGAGTTGCGGATAGAATGAAGAAAAATCCATGATCGGACAGCCCAGTTCCCGGTTTCCGCGCTCATGCGATTGGCACGGCAGGCTTGTCAACTGGCGCCTTTGCGCGCGATGAGGCGAGGGCGCGCACGACTGCGAACATGAACAGGACGACCGATGGTCCCCCGCTACAGCCGCCCCGAGATGACCGCCATCTGGTCGCCCGAGACACGTTTCCGCATCTGGTTCGACATCGAGGCGACCGCGGCCGAGGCGATGGCCGGGCTCGGCACCATTCCGCAGGAAGCGGCGCGCGCGATCCGCGAACGCGGCGCGCGGCGCGTGGCCGACATCACGCAGGCCGACCTCGACCGCATCGATGCGATCGAGCGCGAGACGCGCCATGACGTGATCGCCTTCCTCACCTGGCTCGGCGAGGGGATCGGCGAGGAGGCGCGCTTCATGCACCAGGGCATGACCTCCTCCGACGTGCTCGACACCTGCCTCGCGGTGCAGATGACTCGCGCGGCGGACCTGCTGGTCGCGGATGTGGACGCGCTGATCGAGGCGCTCCGCGCGCGCGCGGTCGAGTTCAAGCACACGCCGACCATCGGCCGCAGCCACGGTATCCACGCCGAGCCCACGACCTTCGGGCTGAAGCTGCTCGGCCACCTCGCGGAATTCCAGCGCAACCGCGCCCGCCTGGTCGCGGCGCGGGCCGAGGTCGCAACCTGCGCCATCAGCGGCCCGGTCGGCACCTTCGCCAGCGTCGACCCGCGGGTCGAGGCGCATGTGGCCGCGAAGCTCGGCCTGGCGGTGGAGCCGGTCTCCACCCAGGTCATCCCGCGCGACCGCCACGCCGCCTTCTTCTCGGCGCTCGGCGTCGTCGCCGCCGGGATCGAGCGGCTGGCGACCGAGGTCCGCCACCTCCAGCGCAGCGAGGTGCGGGAGGCGGAGGAGTTCTTCTCCGCCGGCCAGAAGGGCAGCAGCGCGATGCCCCACAAGCGCAACCCGGTGCTGAGCGAGAACCTCACCGGCCTCGCGCGCCTCGTGCGCGGCTACGTCATGCCGGCGCTGGAGAACGTGGCGCTCTGGCACGAGCGCGACATCAGCCATTCCAGCGTGGAGCGCGTGATCGGGCCGGACGCCACCATCGCGCTCGATTTCGCGCTGGCGCGGGCGACGGGGATGATGACGAAGCTCACGGTCCACCCGAAGCGGATGCGGCAGAACCTGGAATCCCTCGGCGGCGTCGTGCATTCGCAGAAGGTGCTGCTGGCGCTGACGCAGGCGGGGCTGTCGCGGGAGGCGAGCTACGCCGCCGTGCAGCGCGCGGCGATGGCGACCTGGACGATGCTGGGCGAGCCCGGCGCGCAGGATTTCCGCGCCAACCTGCTGGCCGATCCCGAGGTGGCGGCGAAGCTGGACGCCGCCGCCCTGGACGCCGCGATGGACCCGGCGCGCGACTTCCGCTTCGTGGAGGCAACCTTCGCCCGCGTGCTCGGTGCCTGACGGAACGGTCCGCCCTCATATTGCCCAGGTCTCGCCACAGGCCGTGCCTATATACGCGGGGCAAGGAGGATCAGGCGTCATGCGCATCCTGACCAGGCTGTTGCCGATGGTGGCCGCTGCCGGCCTGCTGGTCGGCGCCACGCAACCCGCCGCCGCGGAGGCCGCGGCCCGCGCCCCGGCCGATGCGGTGCGGCAGGTCGGCTACTGGTACGACCCGCCGCCGCGCTACGTGCCGGGCCCGCCGCCCTGGCGGCGCCATTACGCGCCGCCGCCGCCGGCCTATTACGGGCCGCCGCCGCGCCATTACTACGCGCCCCCGCCGCCGGCCTACTACGCGCCGCCGCCGCGCTACTACCGCCCGCCGCCCCCGCCGCCGGGCGTCGGGCTGTATTTCCGCTTCTGACCCGCCCCGGGGGGATGGGCTGAAGGGGCTGCCGGGCGGGGCTGCGGGTGGCAGGATGGCGGGGTGTGCACCGTCGTCATCCTCCATCGCCCCGGCCATCCCTGGCCGCTGCTTCTGGCCGCGAATCGCGACGAGCGCCTGGACCGCGCCTGGGACCCGCCGGCCGCCCATTGGCCCGGGCATCCGGGCGTGGTCGGCGGTCGGGACCGCAGCGGCGGCGGCAGCTGGATGGCGATGGGGGCGCGCGTCGTCGCCGCGGCGCTCAACCGGCCCGGCAGCCTCGGCCCCGCCCCCGGCAAGCGGTCGCGCGGGGTGCTGCCGCTGATCGCGGCCTCGGCGCCTTCGGCGGCGGCGGCGGTGCGGCATCTCGTCGCCCTCGACGCAGGGGAATGGCGCCCCTTCAACCTGGTGGTCGCCGATCGGGACCGCGCGGTCTTCCTCCGCGGCCTCGGGCACGGCCATCCGGAGGCACTCGGCCTCCCGGCGGGGGTCCACATGGTCACCGCCCATGACCCGGACGACCCGGCGAGCCCCCGCATCCGCCGCCACCTGCCCCACTTCCGCGCGGCGCCCGCGCCCGACCCCGCGACCGGGGACTGGGCGGCCTGGGAAGCCCTGCTGGCCGATGACAGCACCGGCCCGGACGGCATCGCCGATGCGCTCCGCGTGCCCCCGGTGGAGGGGTTCGGCACCGTCTCGGCCAGCCTCGCGGCGCTGGGCGCGGACGGGTCGCGGAGCTGGCGCTTCTGCCCCGGCCCGGCCGGGACCGCGCCGTTCCGTCCGGTGGCCCTGCCCGGCTGAGGCGGGCCCTGCCCTACGCCGCCGGCACGTCTGCCCCCTGCCGGCGGCGTGGCGGCCCCCCGAAACCCCTGCTATAGCGACCCCCCGCCCGGGGCCCTGTGGCCCTGCGGCTTCGCGCGTCCCACCCCCCGGGTCCGCGGCACCGAGGAGTTCCTGCACCATGGCGCGCCGCCGTCAGCTCTACGAGGGCAAGGCCAAGATCCTGTTCGAGGGGCCCGAGCCCGGCACCCTGGTGCAGTACTTCAAGGACGATGCCACCGCCTTCAACGCGCAGAAGAAGGGCACGATCACCGGCAAGGGCGTGCTGAACAACCGTATCAGCGAATACCTGATGATGCGCCTGCACGAGATCGGCGTGCCCACCCACTTCATCCGCCGCCTGAACATGCGCGAACAGCTGATCCGCGAGGTGGAGATCATCCCGCTGGAGGTGGTGATCCGCAACGTGGCGGCCGGCAGCCTCTCCACCCGGCTCGGCATCCAGGAAGGCACGCGGCTGCCGCGCTCCATCCTCGAATACTACTACAAGAACGACGCGCTCGGCGACCCGATGGTCAGCGAGGAGCACGTCACCTGCTTCGGCTGGGCCTCCACCCAGGACCTCGACGACATCGTGGCGCTGGCGCTGCGCGTGAACGACTTCCTGACGGGCCTCTTCCTCGGCGTCGGCATCACGCTGGTGGACTTCAAGCTGGAATTCGGCCGCCTCTACGAGAACGAGGAGATGCGGATCGTCCTCGCCGACGAGATCAGCCCCGACAACTGCCGCCTGTGGGACGTGAAGACCGGCGAGAAGATGGACAAGGACCGCTTCCGCCGCGACCTCGGCAAGGTCGAGGAGGGCTACCAGGAAGTGGCCCGCCGCCTCGGCATCCTGCCCGAGGCGGGGGTGCGGGACATGAAGGGGCCGGAGACGGTCCAGTGAGCCGCGGACAGGCGGAGCGGAGGTCCGGACGATGAAGGCGCGCGTCTATGTGATGCCGAAGGCGGGCGTGCTCGACCCGCAGGGCAAGGCCATCGGCCATGCGCTCGAAGGCCTCGGCTTCGCCGGGGTGGGCGAGGTGCGGGCGGGCAAGGTGATCGAGCTCGACCTCGCCGAGACGGATGCCGCGAAGGCGCGCGCCGCCGCCGAGGAGATGGCGCGCCGCCTGCTCGCCAACACCGTGATCGAGAGCTTCCGGGTGGAGCTGGTCTAGCCCGCCATGGTGAAGGCCTCGCTCCTCGTCATGGCGATCCTCACGGTGCTGATCGCCATGGGGCTGCGCTGGCGCGAGGGACGGGCGCCGCAGGTGGCTGCCCGCAACCGGCTCGACCTGCTGGCGCGCGGCAAGAAGGGGCTCGACCGCTGGGTGACCGCCGCGGCGCTGGCCGCGGTCTTCACGCTGCTGGTGGCCGGCGGGCTGCACTGGCTGCGCGTCTGGATCGGCTAGGGGCGGGCGGCGGGATGCAGGCGCTCGCCGACCTGCCGCGCGCGATCCCCGCGGCCGGGCCGTCATGGCCGGGGCCGATCCCGGCACTTCCCGCAGCGGCCGCCCCGGCCGCCGCGCACATCCCGTTCAGGTAGGCACATGAAGGCCGTCATCGTCGTCTTCCCCGGCACCAACCGCGAGCGCGACATGGCGATCGCGCTGGAACGCGCGACCGGCCGCAAGCCCGTGACGCTGTTCCACCGCGAGGCCGAGCTTCCCGCGGGGACCGACCTCGTCGTGCTGCCCGGCGGCTTCTCCTACGGCGACTATCTCCGCTGCGGCGCCATGGCCGCGCAGTCCCCCATCATGCGGGCCGTGCGGCGCTTCGCGGAAGGCGGCGGCCACGTCCTCGGCGTCTGCAACGGCTTCCAGATCCTCTGCGAGGCGGGGATGCTGCCGGGCGCGCTGCTGCGCAACGCCTCGCTGCGCTTCCTGTCGATGGACTGCCACATGCGGGTGGAACGCGCGGGCACACCCTTTACCGCGCACTGGCAACAGGGCGCGGTGTTCCGCGCGCCGATGGCGCATGGCGACGGCAACTGGTTCGGTGACGCGGAGACGGTGGCGCGCCTCGACGGCGAGGGCCTGGTCGCCTTCCGCTACTGCACGCCCGACGGCCGGGTGACGCCGGAGGCGAACCGCAACGGCGCGCGCGACGCCATCGCCGGCATCCTGTCCCCCAACCTCCGCGTCTGCGGGCTGATGCCCCACCCCGAGGACCTGGTGGACGACCTCATGGGCGGCACCGACGGCCTGCCGATGTTCACCTCCCTCGTCGCCACGCTCGCCGCCGCCTGAGGCGCGCAGGAACGCCACATGACCGACCGCCCCACCCCGCTCGACCCCGCGCGCGCCCGGCAGCTCTCCGCCGAGTTCGGCCTGAAGCCGGACGAGTTCGACCGCGTGCTCGCCATCCTCGGCCGCACGCCGTCGCTGACCGAACTCGGCATCTTCTCCGTCATGTGGTCGGAGCACTGCTCCTACAAATCCTCCCGCGTGTGGCTGCGGACCCTGCCGACGAAGGCGCCCTGGGTGATCCACGGTCCGGGCGAGAATGCGGGCGTGATCGACATCGGGGACGGGCTGGCCGCCATCTTCAAGATGGAAAGCCACAACCACCCCTCCTTCATCGAGCCCTACCAGGGCGCGGCCACCGGGGTCGGCGGCATCCTGCGCGACGTCTTCACCATGGGCGCGCGGCCGGTCGCGAACCTCAACGCGCTGCGCTTCGGCAGCCCCGACGCGCCGCGGATGAAGCGGGTGATCGATGGCGTGGTGCGCGGCATCGGCGGCTACGGCAACTGCGTCGGCGTGCCGACGGTGGGCGGCGAGGTGAACTTCCATCCCGCCTACAACGGCAACCCGCTGGTCAACGCCATGACGGTCGGCATCGCACCTGCCGACCGCATCTTCCTGTCGGCCGCGGCCGGCATCGGCAACCCGGTGGTCTATGTCGGGTCGAAGACCGGGCGCGACGGCATCCACGGCGCCACCATGGCCAGCGCCGAATTCAGCGCGGATTCCGAGGAGAAGCGCCCCACCGTCCAGATCGGCGATCCCTTCGTGGAGAAGCTGCTGATCGAGGCCTGCCTGGAGCTGATGGCCACCGACGCCATCGTCGCCATCCAGGACATGGGCGCGGCGGGCCTGACCAGCTCCTCGGTCGAGATGGCGGGCAAGGGCGGCGTCGGGATCGAGCTGCACCTCGACAGCGTGCCCCAGCGTGAGACGGGCATGTCCGCCTACGAGATGATGCTCTCGGAATCCCAGGAACGCATGCTGATGATCCTGAAGCCCGGCGCCGAGCCGCAGGCCGAGGCGATCTTCCGCAAGTGGGAGCTGGACTTCGCGGTGATCGGCCACCTGACCGACACCGGCCGCATCGTGATCCGCCACCGCGGCGAGGTGGAGGCGGACATCCCCCTCGCGCCGCTCGAATCCGAAGCGCCGCTCTATCGCCGCCCGACCGCGGAGACGCCGCGCCAGCCGGTGCTGGACGCCTCCGCCATCCCGGACCCCATCGGCATCGCGGCGGCGCTGGAGAGGCTGGTGGGCAGCCTCGACCTCTGTTCCCGCCGCTGGATCTGGGACCAGTACGACAGCACCGTCGGCGGGCAGACCGTGCAGCGCCCAGGCGGCGCGGATGCGGCGGTGGTGAAGCTGGAGGGGCTGGCGCGCGCCCTCGCCATGACCACCGACTCGACCCCGCGCTACTGCCTGGCGGACCCCGAGGAAGGCGGCCGGCAAGCGGTGGCGGAGGCGTGGCGGAACCTGACCGCCGTCGGCGCCCGCCCGCTGGCGATCACCGACAACATGAATTTCGGCAACCCCGAGAAGCCCGAGATCATGGGCCAGTTCGCGGGCGCCGTGCGCGGCATGGCATCCGCCTGCACCGCGCTCGACTTCCCGGTCGTGAGCGGCAACGTCTCGCTCTACAACGAGACGGAAGGCCGGGCGATCCTGCCGACCCCCGCGATCGGCGGGGTCGGCGTGCTGGAGGATGCGCGCCAGGCGGTGGGCCTCGCGCTCTCCCCCGGGCTCGACTTGGTGCTGGTGGGGGAGACGCGGGGCTGGCTCGGCCAGTCGCTCTGGCTGCGCGAGGTGGCGGGGCGCGAGGACGGCGCACCGCCGCCCGTGGACCTCGCGGCGGAACGGCGCAACGGCGACTTCGTGCGCGGTCTGATATTGTCTGGGGGGGTCCGCGCCTGCCATGACTGCGCCGATGGCGGCCTGCTGGTGACGCTGGCGGAGATGGCGATGGGCGCGGGCACTGGCGCCACGCTGGAAGCCCCCCCCGCCGGCATCCCCGCCCATGCCTGGTGGTTCGGCGAGGACCAGGGCCGCTACGTCCTGGCGGTGGCCGAGGCCGGCCCGGTGCTGGCCGCCGCCGCCGCCGCCGGGGTGCCGGCCATGCGGCTCGGCCGAAGCGGCGGCGGGGACTTGGTTCTGCCCGACGGCTCCTCCATATCAGTCGCGACGTTGCGGGCCGCTCACGAAGCGACGCTGCCCGCGCTGATGGAGGGGATCGGCTGATGGCGATGAATGCGGCGGAGATCGAGGCGCTGATCAAATCCGCCCTGCCCGACGCCCAGGTCACGATCGAGGACTTGGCCGGCGACGGCGACCACTACGCCGCCACCGTCGTCTCCTCCGCCTTCAAGGGCATCTCCCGCGTCAAGCAGCACCAGATCGTCTATGCCGCGCTGCAGGGGCGCATGGGCGGCGCGTTGCACGCGCTGGCGCTGCAGACCTCCGCACCCGACTGACCACGCATCACCATCCAGGGACACGCACAGCGATGACCGAACCCGTCCACACCCGCATCCAGGCGGAGATCAGCGACAACCCGGTGGTGCTCTACATGAAGGGCACGCCGGTCTTCCCGCAATGCGGCTTCTCGGCCCGCGTCGTGCAGATCCTTTCGCATGTCGGCGTGCCCTTCAAGGGCGTGAACGTGCTGGAGGACATGGAGCTGCGCGAGGGCATCAAGAGCTTCGCCAACTGGCCGACCATCCCGCAGCTCTACGTGAAGGGCGAATTCGTCGGCGGCTGCGACATCGTCACCGAGATGTTCCAGTCGGGCGAGTTGCAGAGCATGTTCGAGGAGAAGGGCGTGACGCCGAAGGCGACCGCCTGACGCCAACCCCTGCGTCCTGCCTGGCCCTCCCCCGCCCGCGGGGGAGGGTTGGGCGGGTGCCCGGCGCCGCCACCCCGCGGCGCTGTGACTTGCCCCGGCCGCCCGCCTCTCCACTCTGGGGTGCGTGCCGGCCCCCCTGATCTCCATCGTCACCCCCGCCTTCGACGTCGCCCCCTATGTCGGGGATGCCGTCCGTTCCGCCCGCGCCCAGGACCATCCGGCCTGGGAGATGGTGGTGGTCGATGACGGATCGCGCGACGGGACCGCCCGTGCGGCCGAGGACGCGGCGGAAGGCGACCCGCGCATCCGCATCCTGCGCCAGGCCAATGCCGGCGTGTCGGTCGCCCGGGGCGCCGGCATCGCCGCGGCGCGGGGCGAGGCGCTGCTGTTCCTCGATGCCGATGACTGGCTGGCGCCGGACGCGCTGGGCCGCCTGTCCCGGACGCTGCACGCGGCGCCGGGCGCGGTGGCCGCCTATGGCGCCTGGGCGGCGGTGGCCGAGGCGGCGCGCCCGGGCGACCCGCCACTTCGCCTCAAGCCCGGCCCCTATCCCTCGGGCGACATCCTGGACCGGCTGCTGGTGCAGAACCTGCTGGCCAATGGCGGGCACCTGCTGGCGCGGCGGGACGCCTTCGCGGCCACCGGTGGCTTCCGCCCCGGCCTGCGCTATGGCGAGGACTGGGACTGCTGGATCCGGCTCGCTCTCCGCGGGCCCTTCGCCGCCGTGCCGGGGCGGGAGCCGCTGCTGTTCGTGCGGGAACGCGCGGGCAGCGCCTATCGCCGGATGGCGGGCACGCCGGAAGCCTTCGCGCCGGCCATGGCCGCTATCTGGTCCAACCCCGACCTGCTCGCCCATCTGGGACCGGAGCGCGCCGCGCGGCTCCGCGCACGGGCGGAGGCCGAGAATGCCTGGGTGGTCGGGAAGGAGATGATCCGCCACGGCGCGCAGGCCGGCGGCCTCGCGAAGCTCCGCACCGCCTTCGCCGCGGCGCCGGGCCCGAAGCGCGCCGCCCTGCTGGCGGCGGCGCATCTGCTGCCGCTGCTGCCCGCGCGTCTGCACGGGCCCTTCGCGCGCTACCCGGCCGGATGAAACGCGAAACGCCGGCCCCTCGCGGGACCGGCGTTCCGGCAGGCTCGGCGCGTGGCCCGGATCAGCGCGAGTAGAACTCGACCACCAGGTTCGGCTCCATCTGCACCGGATAGGGCACGTCGGAGAGCTTCGGCGCGCGCAGGACGCGGCCGCGCATCGCGCGGTGGTCGATCTCGATGTATTCCGGCACGTCGCGCTCGCCGCTCTGCGCCGCGTCCAGCACGGCGGTCAGCTGCTTCGACTTCTCCTTCAGCTCGATCACGTCCGTGTCCTTCACGAGGTAGGACGGGATGTTGAGCCGCTTGCCGTTGATCAGCACATGGCCGTGGTTCACCAGCTGCCGCGCGGCGAAGGGCGTGATAGCCAGCTTCATGCGGTACACCACGGTGTCCAGCCGGCGCTCCAGCAGCTCGATCAGGTTCTCCGAGGTGTCGCCCTTACGGCGCACGGCTTCCTCGTAGTACTTGCGGAACTGCTTCTCGCCGATGTTGCCGTAGTAGCCCTTCAGCTTCTGCTTCGCCATCAGCTGCACGCCGAAGTCGGTCGGCTTCTGCTTGCGGCGCTGGCCATGCTGGCCGGGGCCGTATTCACGCTTGGCGATGGGGGACTTGGCACGGCCCCAGAGATTGACGCCGAGGCGGCGATTGATCTTGTACTTGGATTCAGCGCGCTTGGTCATGCGGCGATGGCTGCCGGCCCTCGCGGGTCCGGTCCTTCTTCGTGGCCACGGGCTGGCGCCCTGGTCGGCCTGGTTGTCCCGGTAGGCCCATGGCCGACATGGCCAGGGGCGGGCGCACGGCACGGGGCCGCGTCCACGTTCCCGGAAGTGGGGGGCCTATAGGCGGCCGGGCCGCCGCTTGTCAAACCGCCGCCCCCTCCCCTACTCCGGCGCCATGGTCACGCGCGAAGAAATACTGGTCCTCGGCCTCACCGCCGGGGTGGTGGGCAGCCTGGTCGGGGGGATGATGCTCGGCATCGGGATGGGGCTGGTCGTCAACGGCCAGCATCTCGGCTGGCTGCTTCTGCTGCCCGGTGCGCCGGTCTCGGGCGCACTCGGCTACATGCTTGCGCGCAAGCTGACGAGGCGGATGGGTTGAATGCGCAGGGATTCGTTTTGCCAACGGCGCGACGCGGCGGCGTGACCGGTCGCACCAGGCCCAACCGGACCGCCGCACCGCGATCCGGTTTCGCGTGATGTTCCGTCGCATCGTTCGACCGTCACGCGCATCGCCTCACCCGCGCGGGTGAGGCCCGCTACTCCGGCCGGATGCCCGCCGCGGCGATGAGGCGCCGCTTGACCTCCAGGTCCTCGCGCAGGAAGGCCGCCGTCGCCTCCGGCGTCGCGGCATGGACGGTGTAGCCGGATGGCGCGAGGTGCCGGTCCCGCACCGCGGGGTCGGCCATGGCGGCGGCGATGTCCCGGTGCAGCCGCGCCAGCAGCGGCGCCGGCGTGCCGGCTGGGGCGAAGGCGCCGAACCAGGTGCGGGGGTCGATCTCGGGGTAGCCCGCCTCGGCCAGGGTCGGCACCTCGGGCAGCGCCTCGAACCGGGTCGGCCGCCCGACCGCCAGCGCGCGCAGCGTGCCGGCGCGGATGTGCTCGGCGCCGGAGGCGATGCCGGCGAGCGTCATCTGCACCTCGCCCGACAGCGTCGCCAGCACCGCCGGCGTCAGGCCGCGATAGGGGACATGCACCATCTCGATCCCCTCCCGCGCCATCAGCGCGCCGAAGGCGAGATGCGGCTGCGACGCGTTGCCGTAGCTGCCGAAGTTCAGCCGCCCTGGCGCGGCGCGCGCCGCCGCCACCAGCTCCGCCATGCTGCGCGCGCCGATGGCGGGGTTCACCAGGATCATCTGGTGGACATCGACCAGCAGGCTGACGGGGGCGAGGTCCCGCATCGGGTCATGCGGCAGGGCGCGGATCAGGTGCGGGTTGGAGGTGATGGAATTGTCCGCCGTGACCAGCAGCGTGTGCCCATCGGGCGCCGCCTTGGCCACGAGGTCGGTCCCCGGCACGGTGGACCCGCCCGGGCGGTTGTCCACCACCACCGCCTGCCGCCAGCCGGCCTGCAGCCGGTCCGCGAGGGCGCGCGCCAGCGCATCCAGCCCGCCGCCCGGCGGGAAGGGCACGACGATGCGGACCTGCCGCTGCGGGAAGTCGGACTGCGCGGCGGCGATGGCCGGCAGCGCCAGCGCGGCGAGCAGCGTGCGGCGGAACAGGGCCACGCTCAGTCTCCGAAGAAGTGCCGCCGCAACAATGCGAGGGTTTGCGCCGGCGCTTCAAGCTCCGGCAGGTGGCCGATGCCGGGCGGCGAGACGAAGCGCGCGCCCGGGATGACCGCCGCGATGGCGCGGCCGACCTCGGGCGGGTTCACCGCATCATCGGCGCCGGTGACCGCCAGCACGGGGCAGGCGATGCGGGGCGCGAAATCCTCGATCACGTCCACCTGGTCGGTGCAGCGCGCCGCCTGCATCAGCCCGCGCGGGTTGGTGGCGGCGACCACGGCCTGCACCATCGCCAGCACCTCGGCCGGCGCGGCCGGCGAGACGAGCCGCGCCGAGCGCGTGCGCGCCAGCGCGACGCCGCCTTCCGCGACGGACGCCGCGCGCATCGCCAGCATCTGCGCCCTGCCCTCCGGCCCCTTCCATCGCTGCCCGCGCGAGGTGCCCATCAGCGCCATCCGCGCCACGCGCCCCGGATGCCGCGCGGCGAGGCAGGCGCCGAGCATCGAGCCGAAGGACGACCCCGCCAGGAACACCGGCCCCGCGACGCCGAGCGCATCGAGCAGCGCCACCGCCGCATCGGCATAGTCCTCCGCGCGCGGCGCCTCCGCCACGAAGCCGTCGGACAGGAAGTAGCCCGGCGCGTTCCAGGCGATGACGCGGCAGCCCTGCGACAGCGCGGCCAGGGTGAAGCGCCAGCCGGTGGAATTCGCGCCGATGCCGTGCAGGCAGAGCAGCGTCCGCGGGCCGCCGCCGGCCTCCATGTAGGACAGCCGCGGGCCCTCCAGGCCGAGCCTGCCCGCATCCACCTCGGCGAAGCGCAGGTCTGGCAGCGGCGGGACCGGCGTGCCGTCGGGGTGGTTCATGGCGTCTCCTCCCAGGGCGCCGCCGGCGCGTCGGCGGCGAATCGCCCGCGCACCATGCGGCCACGGGACAGTTCCGTCACCACGCCGTGCAGCGTGCGCAGCTCCTGTTCCGTCACCTCGCCGCGCTGGAACCAGTGGCGCAGGTTGCGGATCATGCCCGGGCGCTTCGGCGGGTTGTGCAGGAAGCCCGCGGCATCCAGTTCCGACACCAGGCGGTCGAGGAAGCCTTCCAGCTCGCCCTTGGTGGCGGGGCGCGTCTCGTTCGTCTGGAAGTCGCGCGGCGGCGTGCGTTCGGCCTGCATCCACCACTCATAGGCCAGGATCATCACCGCCTGCGCCAGGTTCAGGCTGTTGTGCTGCGGGTTCAGGGGATAGCGCACCAGCGTGTCGCAATGCGCCAGGTCGTCGGCTTCGAGGCCCGCGCGTTCCGGCCCGAACAGCACGGCGCAGCGCAGGCCGCGCGCGTTGATGTCGCGCATGTCCTCGGCCGCCGCGCGCGCGTCGCGCATGGGGATGATGACGTGGCGCGGCCGCGGGCAGGTGCCGAGCACGCGGTGGCAATCCGCCAGCGCGGCGCGCAGGTCCGGGAAGACCTGCGCGGCATCCAGGATGGCATCCGCGCCCGACGCCGCGGCATAGGCGTTGGGCTGCGGCCAGCCGTCGCGCGGCGCGACGACGCGCAGGTGGAACAGCCCGCCATTGGCCATGGCGCGCGCGGCGGTGCCGATGTTCTGCGCCATCTGCGGGCGGACCAGCACGACGATCGGGCTTTCGCCCGGCGGCGGCGTCAGCGCCGCGCCGCCTTCCCCCCGGCCGCCCGTCATCGTCCCGGGGGCGCGGTTCGGGCGAGGAAGGCGCGCAGCTGCGCGATCTCGGCCTCCTGCGCGCGGATGACCTCCTCGGCCAGGCGGCGCATCTCGGGATCGGTGCCGTGGCGAAGCTGCACGCGCGCCATGTCGATGGCGCCCTGGTGGTGCGGGATCATGGCGGCGGCGAAGTCGCGGTCGGCATTGCCGGTGAAGCGGATCGCCATGTCGCGGTGCATGCGGCTGTTCACCTCGCGCAGCTCCCGCGTGCTGGCAGGCTCCTGCGTGCCGGGGCGGGGCGCGCCGTGGCCCCCGTGGGACTGCTGCGCCAGCGCGGGGGTGGCGAGCGAGAGGGCGAGCGCGGCGGCGACGGAAAGGCGGGGCATGGCGTGATCTCCGGGTGCTGGTCGCAGCCAGCGTCGCAGCCTTCCCATGTGGCAAGGCAAGGGAGAATCCGCGCCCGCCCCGCCCCGTGCCGCCGGCCTCACGCCCGCCGCCACGTCGTCCCCTGCGGCCCGTCCTCCAGCAGGATTCCCCCCGCGGCCAGCTCCGCGCGGATGCGGTCGGCCTCGGCCCAGTCCTTCGCCTTGCGCGCCGCGAGCCGCGCGGCGATGGCGGCCTCGATCGCCGCCGCGCCGTCATCGGCGCCGCCGCGGAACCAGGCTTCCGGATCGTGCCGCAGCAGGCCGAGCATCGCCCCGGCTTCCAGGATGCGGCCCTTCAGGTGCGGCAGCGCCGCGTGCTCGCCCTTCGCCAGCGCGTCGTTCGCGGCGGAGACCAGGTAGTGCAGGCTGGCGAGCGCGAGCGGCGTGTTGAGGTCGTCGGCCAGCGCCGCCTCCACGCCCGGCTGTTCCACCGCATGCGGCTCCCCGCCGCGCTCCGGCGTCACCTCCGCCATCTTCGACAGCGCCCGGTAGACGCGGTCGAGCTCCCGACGCGCCTCCTGCAGCGCCGCCTCGGAGTAGTCCAGCGCGGCGCGGTAATGGGTCTTCAGCAGCAGCAGCCGGAACGCCTCCCCCGCCCAGGGGCCGAGCGCCAGGATGTCCTGCACGGTGCGGAAGTTGCCGAGCGACTTCGACATCTTCTCCCCGTCCACCAGAAGCATGCCGTTGTGCATCCAGATGCGGGCGAAATGGCTGCCGGGGAAGGCGCAGAGGCTCTGCGCCACCTCGTTCTCGTGGTGGGGGAACATCAGGTCGGCGCCGCCGCCATGGATGTCGAAATCCGGGCCGAGATGCTTCCACGACATGGCGGAGCATTCGATGTGCCAGCCCGGCCGCCCGCGGCCCCAGGGACTGTCCCAGCCGGGCTGCGTCGCGTCGCTCGGCTTCCACAGCACGAAGTCGCCGGCGTCCCGCTTGTAGGGCGCGACCTCGACCCGCGCGCCGGCCAGCAATTCGTCGGGGCTGCGGCCGGACAGCCGGCCGTACTCCGCGAAGCTGCCGACGGAGAACAGCACATGCCCTTCCGCCGCATAGGCGTGCCCGTTGGCGATCAGCCGTTCGATCAGCGCCACCATCTCCGGGATGGTGCCGGTCGCGCGGGGTTCCACATCCGGCGGCAGGCAGCCGAGCGCGGTCATGTCGCGGTGGAAGTCGGCGGTGGTGCGCGCCGTCACGCTGTCGATCCCCTCGCCGCTGTCGCGCGCGCGGTCGATGATCTTGTCGTCGACGTCGGTGATGTTCCGCGCATAGGTGACCTGCGGGTAGACGCGGCGCAGCAGCCGCGCCAGCACGTCGAACACCACCACCGGCCGCGCATTGCCGAGATGGGCGAGGTCGTAGACGGTCGGGCCGCAGACATACATCCGCACATGCCGCGGGTCGATCGGCTCGAAGCGTTCCTTGCGGCGCGTCGCGCTGTTGTGGAGATGCAGGTCCATCAATTTGCACTCGTCGCGGCGGCCAGCAGGCGCGCCTTCGCACGCGCGCGGCCGATCAGGGGAAGGAAGGCCTTGAGGTCCGGCCCGTGATCCTCGCCGGTCAGCGCCCGGCGCAACGGCAGGTACAGCGCCTTGCCCTTGCGGCCGGTGCTGCCGGCCAGCGCAGCCGTCCAGGCCGGCCAGGTGGCCTCGTCCCAGGGCTCCTCGGGCAGGGATTCCGCCGCGAGCCGCAGAAGCTGCGCATCGCCGGGATCGCCCACCGGCACGATGTCACCCGCCACCACGTCCCACCAATCCCGGACCTCGCGGAACAGGTCGAGATTGCCGCGAACGGCGGTCCAGAAAGCGTCCCCCGCGCCCTCCGGCAGCCTGTCCCGCACCGCGTCGAAGGGCAGGTCGTGCAGCCATTTCCGGTTGAGCGCGAGAAGCTGCCTCGTGTCGAAGCGCGCGGAGGACCTCGACGCCTTCGACAGGTCGTAGGTCCCCGCCACCTCCGCCGCGCGGCCCGGCGCCGGGTCGGCCGAGGAGCCGAGCGCGGCGAGGTAGCCGACCAGCGCCTCCGGCTCCACCCCGTCGCGCCGCAGCTGGCGCAGCCCGACGCTGCCGGTGCGCTTCGACAGCGGCCCGCCATCGGCATCGGTCAGCAGCGGCAGGTGGGCGAAGCGCTTCTGGCGGGGGTTGCCGCCGATCGCCGCCATGATGTCCATCTGGATGCCGGTGTTGGTGACGTGGTCCTCGCCGCGGATGATGTCGGTGATGCCCATCTCCACGTCGTCCACGACCGAGGTGAAGGTGTAGAGGAAGCTGCCATCGGCGCGGATCAGCACCGGGTCCGACAGGCTGGGCAGCTTGACCGAGCGCCGGCCCAGCACGCCGTCCTGCCATTCCGCCTGCCCGCCGGACAGCAGGAAGCGCCAATGCGGCGCCTTGCCGTTGGCGATGGCGCGGTCCAGCTGCTCCTTCGTCATCTTCAGCGCGGCGCGGTCGTAGATCGGCGGCTTGCCCTGCTTCGCCCGCTGCTCCCGCTTGAAGGTCAGCTCCTCCTCCGTCTCGAGGCAGGGGTAGAGCCGGCCGGCGGCCTTCAACTTTTCCGCCGCCGCGGCGTAGCGGTCCAGCCGGTCGGACTGGCGCAGCATCTCGTCCCAGTCGAGGCCGAGCCAGCGCAGGTCCTCCTCGATGGCGGCGGCGTATTCGGGCTTCGACCGCTCCGCATCCGTATCGTCGAGGCGCAGCAGGAAGCGCCCGCCGGCGCGCCGGGCCAGGCACCAGTTGGCGATCGCGATCCGGGCATTGCCGACATGCAGCAGACCGGTGGGGGACGGGGCGAAACGGACCTTCATCGGCCGCAGAGGAACGGCATCGTGGCGGGAAAGGCAAGGCGCGGACCCGGATTCGCCATCATCCCGGCGCAATCGGGGTGCTAGGATGGCCAGAGGCACGGGCCTGCCGCCTTCCCGCCATGGCCCACGGGAGTTCCGCCGATGAGGCGCAGGATGCTCAGGCCGATGGTCTTCGGCGCGGCGCTGATGGCCGGCGCGATGGCGCTGCCCGGGGCGGCCGAGGCCGACTGGCGCGGCCGCGGCTATGGCTACGGCCATGGCTACCACCAGCATCACCGCGGCTGGAACGGCGGCGGCGCGGCGCTCGGCGCCATCATCGGCCTCGGCGCGGGGGTGGCGATCGGCTCGGCGCTGGCCGCCCCGCCGCCCGTCTACTACGCGCCCCCACCGCCGCCGGTGTACTACGCGCCCCCGCCGCCCGTGGTCTACCAGCCGCCCCCGGTGGTCTACCAGCCGCCGCCGGCCGTCTGGCAGCCCGGCATGGGCTGGGTGCCGGGCAAGCCGGGCTGGTGACGGGCGCGCCCCGGGCCGGGGGGCGTCACTCCTCCTCGTCCTCCTCCCCGTCCTCGCGACGGGGGTCGAGGACGCGCCAGTTGCGCTCCTCCGGGTCGACGGCGCGGCGGGCGGCGAAATCCTGCAACTCGCTCGCGCTGCGCCAGGCATCGTCGCCCGCGCCCTGCACCTCGGCGTCCTCGCCGAAGGCGAACCAGGTTTCCAGCACCGCATCGGCCGCCATGCCGGGGGTGCGGCAGCGGTCCACGCTGTCCCGCACGTAGCGGCGCGCGAAGGCGTTGGCATGGGCGATGGTGTCGAAGCCGCGCACCACCTCCACCGGGTCGGACCCGTTGGCGCCCGACAGGTCCATGATGCGCACCACCAGCCCCGGCACCCGGCCGAAGCCGCGGTCGGCGAAGATCGGGTCGCCTTCGTTCTCGTCGCTCATGCGACCATTCCCTTCCTCGGTGCCGGCCCTGCCCGGGGCGCGGCTCAGCCCACCAGCGCGGAGAAGCCGTTGGTGAGCGGGTAGCGCCGGTCGCGCCCGAAGGCCCGCGGCGTGATCTTCACGCCCGGCGGCGCCTGGCGGCGCTTGTACTCGGCCCGGTCCAGCATCCGCCAGACCCGCAGCACCGTGGCGCGGTCGTGCCCTTCCGCCACCAGCGCATCGACCCCCTGCTCCTTCTCGACCAGGCCTTCCAGGATGGCGTCCAGCACCTCATAGGGCGGCAGGGTGTCCTGGTCCTTCTGGTCCGGCTTCAGCTCGGCCGAGGGCGGCTTGGTGATGACGCGGTCCGGCATCACCAGCCCGGCGGGGCCCTTCGCATCGGGCGGGCGGTTGGCGTTGCGCCAGCGCGACAGCTCGAAGACGGTCATCTTCCAGACGTCCTTCAGCACCGAATAGCCGCCGCACATGTCGCCGTAGAGCGTGGCGTAGCCCGTGCTCATCTCGCTCTTGTTGCCGGTGGTCAGCAGCATGTCGCCGAACTTGTTGGACAGGGCCATCAGCGTCACGCCGCGGATGCGGGACTGGATGTTCTCCTCCGTGATGTCCGGCGGGCGGTTGCCGAAGGCGGGGGCGAGCATGGCGCCGAAGGCCGCCATCGCCGGGGCGATCGGGATGTTCTCGTAGCGGATGCCGAGCAGCCGGGCGCATTCCTCCGCATCCTCCAGGCTCCCGGCCGAGGTGTAGGGGGAGGGCATCATCACCGCCCGCACCCGGTCGGGGCCCAGCGCATCGGCCGCCACCGCCGCGCTCAGCGCGGAATCGATGCCGCCCGACAGGCCGAGCACCACGCCCGGGAAGCCGTTCTTGTCCACGTAGTCCCGCAGGCCGAGCATCATGGCGCGGTAGATCTGCTCCGGCCGCGGCACGGGCGGCGCCAGCGGCCGCGGCGCGCAGGCCCAGCCCGCGGCCCCGCGCGTCCAGTCGGTGACGGCGACCTGCTCCTCGAACATCGGCATCTGCACGGCCAGCGCGCGGTCGGCGTTCAGCACGAAGGATGCGCCTTCGAAGACCAGCTCGTCCTGGCCGCAGACCTGGTTCAGGAACACGAAGGGCAGCCCCGTCTCGACGACGCGGGAGACGGCGAGCTGCACGCGCAGGTCCTGCTTCGCCGCCTCGAAGGGGGACCCGTTGATGGAGATCAGGATCTCCGCCCCGCTCTCCTGCAGCGTCTCGCTCACCGCGGGGAACCACCAGTCCTCGCACACCATGAGGCCGAGCCGCACGCCGCGGAACATCACCGGGCCGGGCGCGGGGCCGGCGGTGAAGACGCGCTTGTCGTCGAAGACGCCGTAGTTCGGCAGCTCGTGCTTGGCGCGGCGCGCGACGACCTTGCCGCCGTCGAGCACGAACAGCGCGTTGTGCAGCCGCCCGCCTTCGCGCCAGGGGCCGCCCACCACCAGCCCCGGGCCGCCATCCGCCGTCTCCGCCGCCAGCGCCTCGATCCGGGCGGTGCAGGCCTCGACGAAGGCGGGCTTGAGGACAAGGTCCTCCGGCGGGTAGCCGGCGATGGAGAATTCCGGCGTGACCAGCAGCTGCGCCCCCGCGGCCGCGGCCTCGGCCCGCGCGGCGCGGATGCGGTCCGCATTGCGGTCCAGCGCGCCTTCATGCGGGTTGATCTGCGCGAGCGCGATGCGGAGGCGGTCTGTCATGATGGGGCGAAGCTAGGGACGGGGGCCGGGGGGGTCAACGCGGCCGTGGCGGCAGGACGGCGATGACCATCCCCGCCGTCACCAGCGCGACCCCCGCCAGCCCGGCCGGGCCCAGCGGCTCCCCCAGCAGCGGCCAGGCGGCCAGCGCCGCCATGCCGGGGACCAGCGCGGTGATGGTGGTGGTGCGCGGCGCGCCGATGGCCTGCACCGCGCGGGTGAACAGGAACCCCGCCACCAGCACCGCGAAGATGCCCTGGAACACCAGCTGGTAGGCCACCGCCCCGACCGGCACGGCGGCCAGGTTCGACGGCAGCAGCAGCCACCAGACCGGCAGGTAGAGCGGCGCCGCCCAGAGCGCGACCGACAGCGTCGCCCGCAGCGCGTCGATGCCCCATAGCCGCACCACCAGCGTGTAGACCGCCCAGCAGGACGACCCCGCCAGGAACAGCAGGTCCCCCCGCCAGGCGCCGGGATGGCTGCCGAAGGTGTCGCCCGCCAGCAGCCCGATCCCGCAGGCCACCACCAGCAGCGAGACCAGGCGCCGCCGCGTCCACCGCTCCCCCAGCACCACCAGGCCGAGCGCGGCGGTGAGGAAGGGCAGCGTCCCCGGCAGCATCACCCCGCCATGCGCCGCCGGGGCGAAGCCGAAGCCGTGATAGGCCAGGATCGGGAAGCCGAAGGCCGCCGTCGCGACCACCACCGCCAGCCGGGCCGGCGGCAGCCGCGGCAGCCCGAAGACCGCCAGCAGCGGCAACGCGCCGAGGAAGGCGCCCGCATAGCGCAGCGCCGCCACGTCCCAGGGCGTGAAATCCTGCCGCGCGCCGAGCCGTGAGGACAGCAGGAACCCCGCCCAGACGAACAGCACCGCGATGGCGCAGGCATAGCCGATCCGTGTCTCGCGGGCATGGTGCGTTTGCTGCATCGCGGCATGGTAGCCCGCATTTCCCGCCGGGCCAGACGGATGGCATCATGCCGGCCATGAGCACGCCCGACCCCTTCCGCCCCGGCGACATGTTGCCTCCCTTGATGCTGCCCCAGGCGGACGGCACCGCCTTCGACCTCGCGGGCCAGGCCATCGCCGGGCAGCCGCGGCTGCTGGTCCTCGGCCGCCCGCTCGCCGGCGCCCGGCTGGATGCGGCCGTCGCGGCGGCGGGCGCGCGCGGCGCGGCGGTGCTGGTGGTGGCCGGCCATAAGCCGGATGGCTCCCGCCGCGGCGGCGGGCCGGTGCGGCTGTTCGATGCGGACCGCAAGCTGTTCGCCGGACTCGGCCTGCCCGAGGGCGGCGCCGCCGTGATCTCGCCCCGAGGGCGGCTCGCCTTCGCCGCCGCGGGGGAGGATGCGCTGGACCGCGCGCTGGCCGCCCTGCCTGAGCCGCCGGCGCCGGCACCGATCCGCCGCACCGGTGCGCCGGTGCTGCTGGTGCCCGGCGTGCTGGAGCCGGATTTCGTGGCGCGGCTGCTGGCGCATTGGGATGCGGGGGAGAAGACGGCCGACCTCGTCGCCAATGCCCGTGCCGAGTCCGGCGGCATGGCGGCGGCCGGCATCAAGCGCCGCGCCGATGTCTTCCTCGACGACCGGGAACTGTACCTGGGCTTCCAGCGCCGGATCGAGCGGCGCGTCGTGCCGGAGATGTGGCGCGCCTTCCGCTTCCGCGCCGCCAGCTTCGAGGCGCCGCGCATCGGCTGCTACGACGGCGCGGCGGGCGGCGCCTTCGGCCCGCATCGCGACAACCGCACCCCCTACACCGCGCATCGCCGCTTCGCGATGAGCCTGAACCTGAACACCGGCGAATACGAGGGCGGCGCCCTCCGCTTCGCCGAATTCGGCGCGGAGGCCTACGAGCCCGAGGCCGGCGGCTGCGCCATCTTCAGCTGCGACCTGCTGCACGAGGCGTTGCCGGTGACGAGCGGCCGCCGCTTCGCGATCTTCACCTTTTTCACCGACGCGGAAGGCGCGCAGCAGGAACGCCGGCTGATGGCCGAAGCCGCGGCGCGCGGGAACATGGGCGTGCAGATGCGCTAGATTGGCGGGCGGGCGCGCTACCCGCCTGCCCCGTTCGCCTTCTTGCGGCTGCCGTTCCGGCGCAGCAGGAATTCGCGCCCGACCTTCACGCGGGGCGCGCCGTCATATTCCACGATGTCGGCCGTCGCGTAGGTCTCGCTCCAGGCATCGGGGATGAAGCTGCCGGTGCCCACCACGTCGATGGGCGCCTTCGCCTCGGCCATCACGCGGCATTTCTGCACACCGAAGCCGGAGGAGGCGACGATCCGCACCTTCGGGAAGCCGGCCTCGTCCAGCGCCTCGCGCATCCGCCAGATGGCGGCGGCGGAGACGCCGGTGCCGACCAGGTTGCGCAGCTCCGTCTCGGACCGGTAGCGCCGCACCGCCTGCGGCGCGTGGCGTTCCAGCACCGCGTAGCTCTCGGCGGGGTCGAGCCCTTCGAGGAAGCGGCCGCCATGGGTGTCGAGCCGCACGGCCATCCGCCCCGCCGCCGCCAGTTCCGGGAAGCGGCGGCAGACCTCGAGCCCGTCCGTGACCTCGTGCCCGAAATAGTCGGTCAGCACCGTCAGGTCCTGGTCGGGGAAGGTCTCGTGGAACATTTCCGCCGCACGCAGCGTGGAGCCGGCATAGCCGATCAGCGCATGCGGCATGGTGCCGCGGCCGGCGCGCAGGCCGAACCAGTGCGCGGTGGCGTCGTTCGCGTTGCCGATGAAGCCGCGCGCGCCCTCGCGCTGGGCGGTGCGGCTGCCGATGGCGGCGGCGTAGGACATCATCTCCTGCATCTCGGCGCCCGCACAGTGCCGCGCCTCCATCGCCAGGAAGGCGACACCCGGCAGTTCCAGCGCCATCTGGTAGGCGTTGTGCGCGGCGACGCAGGCGGCGCCGAGCTTCTGGAGCATCACCGTCTCCAGGTCCACCAGCTCCGCGAAGGAGCCGGAGACGTAGAAGATCGGGTCGCCCGCGCCGACCCAGTCCCCTTCCTGGTGCATCACCTCGATGTCGAAGCGCGTCCCGCGCTCCGCCGCCACCGCCTCCAGCCAGGAAGTGGCGAGCCGGTGGGCGGAGACGACGGGGCGGCGCAGGAACACCGCATAGGTCACGCGGCAGTCGCCGAAGCGGCGGACGATCGCCTTGGTGCGGTTGAAGTAGCTGTCCGTCCGCCCGCTGATGTCGTCGGGCATGGCGGCTACTGCGCGGCCTGCGCGGGCACCGCCGGGCCGGGGCGGCGCGCCTTCAGCTCCTCCGCCAGAAGGAAGGCGAGTTCCAGCGACTGCTCGGCGTTCAGGCGCGGGTCGCAGAAGGTGGCGTAGTTCTCGGCAAGGTTCGCCTCCGTCAGACGGTGCGCGCCGCCGAGGCATTCGGTGACGTTCTGGCCCGTCATCTCGACATGGACGCCGCCCGGCACCGTGCCTTCGGCCGCGTGGCAGTCGAAGAAGCGCCGCACCTCGGACAGGATGGAATCGAAGCTGCGCGTCTTGTAGTCGCCCGCCTTCACCGTGTTGCCGTGCATCGGGTCGCACAGCCACACCACCTTGCGCCCCGCGCGCTTCACCGCGCGCAGCAGGCCGGGCAGCTTCGCCTCCACCTTCTCCGCCCCCATGCGCGCGATGAGGGTGAGGCGCCCCTTCTCGTTCGCCGGGTTCAGGATCTCGGTCAGCCGCACCAGCTCATCGGCTTCCATGCTCGGCCCGACCTTCATCCCGATCGGGTTCTGCACGCCGCGCATGAATTCCACATGCGCGCCGTCCGGCTGGCGCGTGCGGTCGCCGATCCAGAGGAAATGCGCCGAGCACGCCCAGTGCCGCCCGGGATGGACCGAGCTTTCCCGCGTCAGCGCCTCCTCGAAGGGAAGGAGGAGCGATTCGTGCGAGGTGTAGAACTCCGTCTCCCGCAGCTGCGGCAGGTCGGACATGCCGCAGGCGGACATGAAGGACAGCGTCTGGTCGATGCGGCCCGCCAGGTCCTCGTAGCGGCTGGCGAGCGGGCTGCGCCGGGCGAAATCGAGGTTCCAGCGATGCACCTGGTGCAGGTCGGCATAGCCGCCGGTGGCGAAGGCGCGCAGCAGGTTCAGCGTGGAGGCCGACTGGAGATAGGCGAATTCCATCCGCCCCGGGTCGGGGATGCGCGCCTCGGCCGTGAAGTCGGGCCCATTGATGATGTCGCCGCGGTAGGAGGGAAGCGTGACGCCCGCCAGCGTCTCGGTGTCGGAACTGCGGGGCTTGGCGAACTGGCCCGCCATGCGGCCGAGCTTCACCACCGGCAGCCCGCCGCCGAAGGTCAGCACCACCGCCATCTGCAGCAGCACCCGGAAGGTGTCGCGGATGGTGTTGGTGTTGAACTCCGCGAAGCTCTCGGCGCAGTCGCCGCCCTGGAGGACGAAGGCCTCCCCGTCGCCCGCACGCGCCAGCTGGGCCTTCAGCCGCTCCGCCTCGCCTGCAAAAACGAGGGGGGGAAATCGGCGCAGCTTGGCTTCCATGGCCTTGAGGGCGGCCTCGCTGGGGTAGTCCGGCACCTGCCGGATCGGCATGCCCCGCCAGCTTTCGGGGGTCCAAGCGCGCGTCATCGGTCCTGTCCTGGCCAAAGTCCAAGGAGCGGACCTTAGCCCCAGCCGGCGCGGCGGGAAACCACGCTCTTGGCCCGGGTCCAGCCTTTCGTGAGCCCGGCGATTCACGCCCCCACCCTGCCCGCCTTCGGCGTGCACGGTGGGGGCGATCGCGGGCTACTCGGCGGCCGCCCTCACCCCCGCCCCGGCCTCCCGCACGCGGGTGCGGAGCGTCACGAACTCCTCCGCCGCGGTCGGGTGGATGCCGATGGTGCGGTCGAAGTCCTGCTTGGTCGCGCCCATGGCCACCGCGATGCCGATGCCCTGCATCATCTCCGCCGCGTCCTCCCCCAGCATATGGGCGCCGAGCACGCGCTGCGTGCGCTGGCAGACGACCAGCTTCATCACCGTCTTCCGCCCCTCGCGCCGGCTGATCGTGTGGCGCATCGGCGTGAAGCGGGTGAGGTAGATGTCCACCGGCCCGCGCTTCGCCGCCTCGGCCTCCGTCAGCCCGACCGTGCCGACGGGCGGCGAGGTGAAGACGGCGCTCGGCACGTTCTCGTAGCTCGCCTTCCGCGGGCGGTTGCCGAACAGCGTATCGGCCAGGGCATGGCCGGTGGCGGTGGCCATGGGGGTCAGGTTCACCCGGTCGATGACGTCGCCGAGGGCGAAGATGTGCGGCTGGCTTGTCGCGTGGTCCTCGTCCACCACCACCGCGCCGTTCGCCGCGCAACGCACCCCGGCGGCATCGAGGCCGAGGCCCCGCGTGTTGGGCAGGCGGCCGGTGCAGAAGAACACCGCGTCCACCTCCCGCACGAAGTTCGTCGAGAGGCCGAGCAGCAATTCGCCATCCACGGTGGTGATGCGCGTCGGCGTCACGTCGGGGTTCAGGCGGATGCCCTGCGCGGTCAGCGCCTCGGCCAGCGCCGCGCGGATGTCGTCGTCGAAGCCGCGCAGCGGCAGCGGGGCGCGATAGATGAGGTCCACCTCCGCGCCGAGCCCGCGCAGGATGCAGGCGAATTCCAGCGCGATGTAGCCCGACCCCAGCACCGCGACGCGCCTCGGCAGCGCCGGCAGCGTGAACAGGTCGTCCGAGATGAAGCCGAGTTCCGCGCCGGGGATGTCGAGCCTCTGCGCCGTGCCGCCGGTGGCGATGACGATGCGTTCCGCCGTGACGCGCTGTTCCCCCACCTGCAGGGTATGGGCGTCGAGGAAGGTGGCCCGCGCATCGAAGGTGTTGCAGCCCGCGCCCTTCAGCAGCTTGTCGTAGATGCCCGACAGCCGCGCCACCTCCGCATCCCGCGCAGCGGCAAGCTTCGCCCAGTCATGCCCGTGGTTGGTCAGGTTCCAGCCGAAGGCGGCCGCATCCTCGGCCCAGGCGCCGTATTCTGCGGCGTTCACCATGATCTTCTTCGGCACGCAGCCGACATTGACGCAGGTGCCGCCCCAGAACCGTTCCTCCGCGATGCCGACGCGCGCGCCGTGACCGGCCGCGATGCGCGCGCAGCGCACCCCCGCCGAGCCGCCGCCGATGACGAAGAAGTCGAAATCGTAGGTCATGGGGTCCACCGCGCGAAAGTGTGACAGATAGGGCGTCGCCCGGCCCGCGTCACCCCGTTACATAATGCGATCCGCATGTATGGGCGGCCGCCGCCCCGAGCCGCGCGGCCCGGGGGCCCGGACCGGGAGGGATGACAAAGCGATGAACCGTCGGATGTTGATGACCCTGCTGGCCGGCGCGGGGACTGGCCTCGTCATGCGCCAGGGCGTGCGGGCCGCGACCCTGGTGGAGCGCAACGTCGAGAGCAGGCTGGCGCTGGCGCTGCGGCTGCCCGCAGCCGCCGTGCAGCGCCAGCTTTCCGGCCCCTGGGAAACGGCGGGCCAGCCGCCCGGCCCCTTCGCCGGAGCCAACCTGTTCGTGCTGTTCTACGACCGCGCGCATGCGCTGGACGGCGCCGGACAGGTGCCGCCGCAGGCCACGGCGCGCTTCGTCGTGCTCGCGCCCTTCGCACGGTCGCGGGACAGCGGCGAGAGCGCCTTCGTCGTCTCCCGCATCTACCTGCCCGACGCGTCGCTGATGCCGGGCCCCTACCGCAACGGCGTCCCCGCCGAGACGCGCCGGCGCTTTTCCTCCGATGGCCCGGCCTTCGCGCCCGGCACCGCGTCCGAAGCCTGGGAGATGCAGGCCGCGAACGGCGACCGCATCTCCCTGTCGGTCGACTACCGGCGCGGCCGGCCGACACGGGCGCAGCGGGAACTGCGGATCTACTCCTCCGTCGAGCCGGGCTTCCACCGGATCTACCGCACGGACGAGGTTCTCGACGTGGTCCGGAGCCGCCCGGCCGGCATCGACCGGGCAGACCGCTTCTCGGCCGCCTTCGCGGTCGCGGACCTGCCGGAACTGGCCGAGGCAGAGGTGGTGGCGGTGACGGCCTACCCGCTCTACCTCCGCGACGTGTCGCTGCCGTGAGGCGGCCTGCGCCGTCCCGGCCCATGCGGGACGGCGCCCCGCGGCTCAGCTCCCGATGCCGCCGAGGGCGAGGTACTTGATCTCGAGGTAGTCCTCGATCCCGTATTTCGACCCCTCGCGGCCCAGCCCGCTTTCCTTCACGCCCCCGAAGGGCGCGACCTCGGTCGAGATGATGCCCTCGTTGATGCCGATGATGCCGCTCTCCAGCGCCTCGGCCACGCGGAAGATGCGGCCGATGTCGCGGGCGTAGAAATAGGCGGCGAGGCCGAATTCGCTGTCGTTGGCGAGCTTCACGGCCTCCTCCTCCGTCCGGAAGCGGAACAGGGGCGCGACGGGACCGAAGGTCTCCTCGCGGAAGACCAGCGCGGAAGGCGGCACGTCGGCCAGGATCGTGGGCTCGAAGAAGTTGCCGCCGCGGGCGTGTCGCCTGCCGCCGGTGACGATGCTGGCGCCCTTGGCGGTCGCGTCGGCGATGTGCTCCTCCACCTTGGCGACCGCGTCGGCGTTGATCAGCGGGCCCTGGGTCACGCCCGGCTCCATCCCGTTGCCGACCTTCAGCGCCTCCACCGCCGCCTTCAGCTTCCCCGCGAAGGCGTCGAAGACGCCGTCCTGGACGAAGATGCGGTTGGCGCAGACGCAGGTCTGGCCGGTGTTGCGGTATTTCGACGCCATGACGCCCTGCACCGCGGCATCCAGGTCCGCATCGTCGAAGACGATGAAGGGCGCATTGCCGCCCAGTTCCATCGAGGTCTTCTTGATCGTCGTCGCGCATTGCGCCAGCAGCAGCCGCCCGACCTCGGTCGATCCGGTGAAGCTGAACTTCCGCACCAGCGGGTTGGAGGTCAGCTCGCCCCCCGTCTCGCCGGAAGGGCCGGTGATGACGTTGCAGACTCCGGGCGGCATCCCCGCGCGTTCCGCCAGCACCGCCAGCGCCAGCGCGCTAAAGGGCGTCTGGCTGGCCGGGCGGATCACGCCCGTGCAGCCCGCGGCCCAGCCCGGGCCCGCCTTGCGGGTGATCATCGCGGCCGGGAAGTTCCAGGGCGTGATGGCGGCAAAGACGCCGATCGGCTCCTTCAGGACGATGATGCGCCGGCCCTTCGCGTTCTGCGGGATGGTGTCGCCGTAGATGCGCTTCCCCTCCTCGGCGAACCACTCGATGAAGGACGCGGCGTAGGCGACCTCGCCCTTCGCCTCGGCCAGGGGCTTGCCCTGCTCGGCCGTCATGATGGCGGCCAGGTCGTCGGCATGGGCCAGCATCAGGTCGTTCAGCTTCCGCAGGATCGCGGCGCGTTCCTTCGCCAGCATGGCGCGCCAGCCCGCGAAGGCGGCCTGCGCGGCCTCGACCGCGCGGCGCGTCTCGGCCGCCGACATGGCGGGGACGTGGCCGATCACCTCGCCCGTCGCGGGGTTGCGCACGGCGATGGTGCGGCCCGATGCGGCCTGCACCCATTGCCCGCCGATCAGGTTGGCCTGCCGGAACAGGTCCGGGTCCTTCAGCGGCAGCTTGGCGATGGCGTCCAGCATGGCGGCGTTCCTTCCCTTCGGCCCGCCGGAGGATAGGCGCCTGCCCCCATGCTGTCAGCCATCCGCCGCGGGGCGGCGCCGCTACTCGACCGTGACGCTCTTCGCCAGGTTGCGGGGCTGGTCCACGTCGGTCCCCTTCAGCACGGCGACGTGATAGGCGAGCAGCTGCACCGGGATGGCGTGCAGGATCGGCGCCGCGAAGGGATGGATCGCCGGCAGCTCGATCACCTGTTCGGCGAAGCGCCGCAGCGCAGGCGCGCCCTGCGGGTCGGTGAAGGCCATGATGCGCCCGCCCCGCGCCGCGGCTTCCTGCAGGTTGCTCGCCGTCTTCTCGAACAGCGGGCCGGAGGGGCAGAGCGCGATGACCGGCACCGCGCTGTCGATCAGCGCGATCGGTCCGTGCTTCATCTCGCCCGCCGCATAGCCCTCGGCGTGGATGTAGGAGAGTTCCTTCAGCTTCAGCGCGCCTTCCATCGCGATCGGCATCAGGGACCCGCGGCCGAGGAACAGCACGTCCCGCGCCTTCGCGACCTCGGCGGCCAGCGCGCGGATCTCGGCGTCCTTCTCCAGGATCGCCGCCGCATGGCCCGGCACCTCGGTCAGCGCCGCGGCAAGCTGCCGCGCCGTGTCCTCCCCGATCGTGCCGCGCGCGCGGCCGAAGCCGATGGCGAGGCAGGCCAGCACCGCGAGCTGCGCCGTGAAGGCCTTGGTGGAGGCGACGCCGATCTCGGGCCCCGCCACCGTCAGCAGCGCGCCATGGCTTTCCCGCGCCATGGTGCTTTCCGGCACGTTCACCACGGACAGCACCTTCTGCCCGCCGTCGCGCAGCAGCTTCAGCGCCGCCATCGTGTCCGCCGTCTCGCCGGACTGGGAGACGAGGATGGCCGCCCCGCCCTGCGCCAGCGGCGGCTCGCGGTAGCGCAGCTCGCTCGCGACATCGGCATCCACCGGGATCCGCGCCAGGCCCTCGATCCAGTAGCGCCCGACCTGCCCCGCGAGGAAGGCGCTGCCGCAGGCGGTGATGGTCAGCCGCGGCACCAAGACCGGGTCGAAGGGCAGCGCCGGCAGCGACACGCTGCGCGTGCCGGGGTCCAGATACTGGTGCAGCGTGTCGCCGAGCACGGCGGGGTGCTCGTGCAGCTCCTTCTCCATGAAGTGGCGGAAATTGCCCTTGCCCACCGCCGCGCCGGACAGGGAGGTGAGCCGCACCTGGCGTTCCACCTCGTTGCCCGCCGCGTCGAAGAAGCGCGCGCCGTCCTCCGACACCACCGCCCAGTCGCCTTCCTCCAGATAGGCGATGCGGCGCGTCAGCGGCGCCAGCGCCAGCGCGTCGGAACCCACGAACATCTCCCCCTCGCCATAGCCGATCGCCAGCGGCGCGCCCTGCCGCGCGGCGATCAGCTTGCGCGGGTGGCCGGCGAACATCATCGCCAGCGCGAAGGCGCCATGGACGCGCTTCAGCGCAGCGGCGGCCGCCTGCTCCGGCGCGGCGCCCTGCGCCAGGTGCCAGTCCACCAGGCGGGCGAAGGTCTCGGTGTCGGTCTCGGTCTCGAACTCGGCGCCCCTGGCTTCCAGCTCCTCGCGCAGCTCGGCATGGTTCTCGATGATGCCGTTGTGGACGACGGAGACGCGGGCCGTGCCGTGCGGATGCGCGTTGCGCTCCACCGGTGCGCCGTGGGTGGCCCATCGCGTGTGGCCGATGCCGGTGGTGCCGGGCAGGGGCGCGCGTTCCAGCACGGCGGCGAGGTTGCCGAGCTTCCCCTCCGCGCGCCTGCGCTCGATGTGGCCGTTGACCAGCGTGGCGACGCCGGCGCTGTCATAGCCGCGGTATTCCAGCCGCCGCAGCGCCTCCAGCAGCCGCGGCGCGGCTGGCTCCACTCCGACCACTCCGACGATGCCGCACATGCGTCCTACCTGCCCTTGCCCTTGAAGCCGCGCCCCGGCTTGTTCACCTGCCGCCCGCGCGCCACCGCCAGCGCGTCGTCCGGCACGTCCTCCGTCACCACGCTGCCCGCGCCCACCAGCGCCCGCGCGCCTACGCGCACCGGCGCGACGAGCGCGGTGTCGGAGCCGATGAAGGCGCCTTCCCCGATCTCCGTGCGGTGCTTGTTCACGCCGTCGTAGTTGCAGGTGATGGTGCCCGCGCCGATATTCGCCCGCGCGCCGACCGTCGCGTCCCCGATATAGCTGAGGTGGTTGGCCTTCGCGCCCTCTCCCAGCACGGCGGCCTTCAACTCCACGAAATTGCCGACATGCGCGCCGCGCTCCACCACCGTCCCCGGCCGCAGCCGCGCGAAGGGGCCGATCACGGCCCCGCGCCTGACGGTGCAGCCTTCGAGGTGGCTGAAGGCGCGGATCTCGACCCCGTCCTCCACCGCGACGCCGGGGGCGAAGACCACGTTCGGCCCGACCGTCACGTCCTGGCCGAGCCTGGTGTCGAAGCTGAACACCACGCTGTCGGGCTGCGTCAGCGTCGCGCCGCCTTCCATCGCGGCGCGGCGCAGCGCGCGCTGCATCTCCGCCTCGGCCTCGGCGAGTTCCATGCGGCTGTTGATGCCGCGCAGCTCCGCCTCCGGCGCCTCCACCGCCTCCACGCGCAGCCCCTCGCCGGCGGCGAGCGCGACCACGTCGGTCAGGTAGTATTCGCCCTTGGCGTTGTCGTTCCGCACCGCGCGCAGCCAGCGGAACAGATCGGCGGCGGGCGCGCAGACCACGCCGGCATTGCAGAGCCCGACCGCGCGCTCCTCCCCGTCCGCATCGGCCCATTCGACGATGCGCACGACCCCGCCCGAGGCGTCCTGGATCACCCGGCCATACCTCGCCGGGTCGGCCGGCCGCATGGCCAGCAGCGCCAGCCCCGCCCCCGCCCGCGCCGCCACCAGCCGCCCGAGCGTCGCGGGCGTGACCAGCGGATTGTCGGCGTAGAGCACCGCGACATCGCCGCCATGACCCTCCAGCAGCGCCGCCGCCTGCAGGGCGGCATGGCCGGTGCCCAGCCGGTCCCGCTGCACCACGGTGGCGTGCGGCGCCGCCGCCCGCTCCAGCTCCGGCATGTCCGGCCCCGCCACGACGACGACGCGGTCGAACACCGCCTCCGCCGAGGCCAGCAGGTGGCGCAGCATCGGCCGCCCGGCGATCGGGTGCATGGCCTTGGGCAGGGCCGAGCGCATGCGCGTGCCGAGCCCGGCAGCGAGGAGGATGGCAGCCTTCATTCCCACCCGGTACCCCCCCGCGCCCCGTGCCCGCAAGCCCGCCGCGGTCAACTCGCGTTTCCCGAGGTTGCCAGCCCCCGCGCGGCGGGCCAGAACCGCGCCCCATGCCCCCCCTCGCCGTCTTCGACCTCGACGGGACGCTGCTCGACAGCGCGCCCGACATCGCCGCCGCCCTGAACCGCGCCCTGGCCGCGGCCGGCATCGCCCCCTTCGCCCTGCCGGAGGTGACGGCGATGATCGGCGACGGCGCGAAGGCGCTGATCGAGAAGGCCCTGGCCGCGCGCGGCCTGCCCTTCGACCCGGCGCTGCACGCCGCCTTCCTCGCCGACGAGGACATCCACGCCGCCCGCCTGACCCGCCCCTATGACGGGATCGAGGCGGTGCTGGGCGCGCTGGCCGCAGCGGGATGGCGGCTGGCGGTCTGCACCAACAAGCCGGCGACCCCGGCGCGGTCCCTGCTCGATTCGCTCGGCCTCGGGCGGCATTTCGCGGCGCTCGGCGGCGGGGACAGCTTCGCCACCCGCAAGCCCGACCCCGCGCATCTCCTCGGCACCGTCGCGCTGGCGGGCGGCAACCCGGACCGCGCCGTCATGATCGGCGACCACCGCAACGACGTGAACGCCGCCCGCGGCGCCGGCATCCCCTGCATCTTCGCCGGCTGGGGCTACGGCCCGCGGGAGATGGCGGCCGATTCGCCGGTGGCGGCGGCGCCCGCGGCCCTACCGGCGCTGCTGGACGGGCTGCGCCAGCGCGGCTGAGGGCTCGGCCCGCAGCAGCACCGCGGTCGCGTGGCCGACCCAGCGGTTCGGGATCTCGAGCCTCACGGGGATGGGCGGCGCGCCCGGGAAGGGCGCGGCGATCCAGGCGGTGCCGGTCTGCGGCGCCGCGCTGGCGGCGCGGTCCTGGTCATGGCGGAACCCCGCCACCAGCCGCCCCTCGAAGGCGCAGCGCAGCGCCTCGCCCGACCAGGCGCCGCGCCAGGGGCGGATCAGCTCCCGCCTCTCCGTGCGGGAGGCGTAGTCGCTCCGCCGCCGCCCGTCGAAGACGGGAACCGCGCCGTCGCAGCCGCCGCTGCGGTCCACCAGCCGGGCCAGCTGCGCCATGGCCGACAGCGCGTCCATCGTGTTCCGCTGCAGCGCGGCGGGCACCGGCTCGCGCTCATCCGTCTCGGGCGGGGTGAGTTCCAGCACCTGCGGCGCGCCGCCCTGCCAGGCCAGCGCGATGCGCCGGTAGCGGCCGCGGAAGGTGCCCTCCGTCAGGTAGCTGCGCGGCGCGGCCGCGGCACCCGCCCAGCCGCCCTCCACCTGCGTCGCCTGTTCGCCCGGTGCGAAGACCGCGGCGATGCCGCGGGTGCGCAGCTGCGTCCGGATGCGGTAGCCCGCCTCCGACACGTCGAATCGCGCCTCGAGCTGGAGCACGGTCATCCCGGCCGCATAGACCTCGTAGGTCGCGACCACGGGCTGCTGCGCGGCGGCGGGCGCGGCCAGCAGGGCGAGGATCGGCAGGAGGATCGGGCCGGTGCGCATCTCCGCCATATCGGCAGGCGGCGCTGCGCTGCCAAGGCGTCGCGGGGTGCGCTTGACAGGACGGGCCCTGCCCCACTATCCAGCGCCTCCCGACGGATGGGCGCGTAGCTCAGCGGGAGAGCATTCGCTTCACACGCGAAGGGTCACAGGTTCAATCCCTGTCGCGCCCACCATCCTCCACACGAAAAGGCCGCCCTTCCGGGCGGCTTTTTCGTGTGGAGGTTTTCCATGCCCTCAATCGCCGGGCGCCGGCATCCGCCGGCTTGGCTCGCCGCACCTGCGGCGGCCGCCATCCGGCGGCTCGGACGGCACCGCCGTCCGGGGTTTCCCGTGCCCTCAATCGCCGGGCGCCGGCATCCGCCGGCTTGGCTCGCCGCACCTGCGGCGGCCGCCATCCGGCGGCTCGGACGGCACCGCCGTCCGGGGTTCTCCATGCCCTCATGGGCCGGGCGCCTGTCTATCCTCCCGCCTGCGCGAGAACCCGGCGCGCGCGGATCAGGATCGGCTCGTCCACCATCCGCCCATCCACGCTGAAGCTGCCGCGGCCCTCGCGCGCCGCATCCTCCGCCGCGGCCAGTTGCCGGCGCGCGAGGTCGATCTCGGCCGCGCTCGGAGCGAAGCCCTCGTTCAGCACCGGCACCAGCGCGGGGTGGATGCAGGTGGCACCGACGAGGCCCGCGCGCTTCGACCGCGCCACCAGGTCCCGCACCCGCTCCGCATCGCGGTAATCCGCCACGGTGCCGAGAGTGCCGAAGGGCGCGACGCCCGCGCCATGCGCCGCCAGCACCATCAGCCTCTTGGCCAGCACGATCGTCTCGTCATCCGCCGCCGCGCCGCATTCGGCCGCCAGGTCCTCCGCCCCGATCAGCAGCCCCGCCACCCGCGGCGAGGCGCGGGCGATCGCCTCCATGCGCGGGATCGCGGCCGCACCCTCGATCATCGGGACCAGGCGCATCGGACGCGGCGCGCCCTCCAGCATCTCCGCCGCCAGCGCCACATGCTCGGCGCCCATCGCCTTGGTCAGCAGGATCCCGTCCGCGCCCGCCGCGATCGCCGCCTCGATGTCGGGCACTGCGAGCCGCAGCGGGCGGTTCACCCGCACCAGCACGTCGGACCCGCCACTGCGTGCGGTGGGCACCGCCTCGGCCAGCGCGGCGCGGGCATCGGCCTTGCGGTCGGCCGGCACCGAATCCTCGAGGTCGAGGATGACGGCATCCGCCCCCGCCCCGGGCGCCTTCGCGACGAAGCGCGGCACATTGGCCGGGACATACAGCATCGAACGCCAGGGTCGGCTCATCTCGTCGCACCACCTTCCAGGATCACGCCCGCGGCCCGCAGCCGCGCGAACTCCGCCTCGCCCAGCAGCGGCGCCAGCACCGCCGCGTTGTCGGCGCCGAGCCGCGGTGCCGGGTTGCGGAACAGGCCGGGCGTGGCGGACAGGCGCGGCACCTCGCCATGCATCGGCAGCACGCCGCCCGGCATCTCCTCGTCCGGCACCTCCACCAGCGCCTCGCGCCCCGCCACATAGGCGTCCGCGTCCAGGCCCTCCGCGTCCATGATGGGGCCGATCGTCACGCCGTCGCGGTCGAAGCGCGCCAGCGCCTCCGCCATCGTCATCCCGGCGATGGCGTCGCGGATCACCGTGTCCAGTTCCTCCACATGGCGCAGCCGGTCGGGGTTGGTGCGGAAGCGCGGGTCATCGGCCAGTTCCGGACGGCCGATGGACGCCATCAGCTTCACGAACATCCCCTGTGTCGAGCTCGACAGCGCGACCCAGCCACCATCCCGCGTGCGATAGGCGTTGCGGGGCGCGGTGTTGGTGCTGCGGCTGCCGGTGCGCGGCTTCACTTGGCCGGTCAGGCGCCAGTTCGCGATCTGCGGCTCCAGCACCGCGAACAGCGGCTCGAACAGCGACAGGTCGATCACCTGCCCCTGGCCCGTCGCCTCCGCATGGCGCAGCGCGATCATCGCGGCGGAGGCGCCGTAGAGCCCGGCATAGGCATCTGCCATGAACATCGGCGGCAGCACCGGTTCGCGGTCGGCGAAGCCGTTCTGCGCGGCGAAGCCGGCATAGCCCTCCACCAGCGTGCCGAAGCCGGGCTTGTGGCGGAACGGCCCGGTCTGCCCCCAGCCGGAGATGCGGACGACGACGAGACGCGGATTCGCCTCCAGCAGCGCCGCAGGCGGCAGCCCCATCTCCTCCAGCACGCCGGGGCGGAAGCTCTCGACCAGCATCGCCGCGCCCTCCGCCAGGCGCCCCACCGCCGCGATCGCCTCGGCGCGGCGCAGGTCGAGGCAGATGCTCCGCTTGTTCCGGCAATAGGCCTTCCAGCTCGTCTCCACGCCGCCCACGCGCCAGGCGCGCAGGCTGTCGCCGGCGGGGGGTTCCACCTTGATGACCTCGGCGCCGTGGTCGGCCAGCACCTTGGTCAGCACATTGCCCGCGACGAGGCGCGAGAGGTCGACCACCCGCACCCCGTCGAGCGCGCCGCGCGCGGCGGCGTCGAAGTCCCGCCGCGCCAGCCCGGGGCCGCTCATCGGCCGCGTTGCAGGAAGGCCAGGATCTCCCGCCCCAGCGCCTCGTCCGCGGTGTTGAAGTGGTGGACCATCGACAGGTGGTTGTGCCGCTCCAGCCGGGCGAAGCGCGGGCAGGCGCCGTCGCGCGCGCAGATGGCCGAGAACAGCTCCGCCCCGCTCACGTCGAGGCCGGGGTTGTCGTATTCGGCGACCACGATGAACACCGGCAGCCGGCTGCCGCCGACATGGGTGATGGCCGACCGCGCGGGGTACTGGGCGGCATCCGCGCCGAAATAGGCCTGCATGTTGCGCGCATTCGGGTCGTTCGCCACGTATTCCAGGCGGTAGCGCCCGCTCATCAGCACCACGCCCGCCACGCCCGGCCCCGCCGCCGGGTGGATCGACCGGTCGAAGGCGTAGTTCGCGACATGGGTGGCCCCGGCCGAATGGCCGATCAGCAGGATGCGGTCGGGATCGCCGCCCAACCGCGCCGCATTCTCCCGCGCCCAGGCGACGACGGCGCCGACATCCTGCGCCCCCCCCGGCCAGGGCGAGGCAGGCGCAAGCCGGTAGGTCGCGTTGATGCCGACCATCCCCTGCCGCGCGAACCAGGTCGCGACATTGCCGTAGATCTCGTCGTTCACGCGCTTGTCGCCGCGCACATAGGCGCCACCGTGGAAGAACACGACCACCGGCGCGCGCGTCAGCCCCGGCCGCGCATGGATGTCCAGCACCTGCTTCGGGTCCGGCCCATAGGCGACGTCGCGGCGCACCTCCACCCCGTCGCGCGGCGCGGCGGCGAGGAGGGGCGTGTAGGCCCGTTCGGAGATGGCGACATTGCCCAGGATGTCGGTCCCCCAGACCGGCCCGATGCGGTCCATCGTCGCCTGCAACTCGGCCGGCATGACGGACATCTGCGCGGCAGCCGGCGCGGCGATGAGCGCCGCGGTGAGCGCGGCGACGAGGCGGATGCGCATGGCGTGTCCCTGTTTCCTGCCCTGGTGGCGACAAGGGTAGGTCAGGCGGGGCGGGGGTGGGAACCCGTCAGGCCGCCACCGGCGCGGCACGCAGGGCGTGGACCAGCGCCGCCAGGTCGCCATGCAGGTCCGCCGTCCCGGTGAAGCCCACCTCACGCCGCAGACGGCTGGTGTCGGCCACCATGAAGGGGACCTCCCCCGCCGGGTCCGGCCGCGCGCCGAGCCGGATGAGGTCCGGGCGGCCGGTGATGGTGCCGATCGCCTCGATCACCTCCCGCATCGGGCGGCCGGTGCCGGAGGCGATGTTGACCGGCCCCGTCACCCCGCCGGTGGCCAGCGCCGCCAGCGCCCGACCCGCGAAGCGGGTCGAGGCATAGTCCCGCACCGCCCGGCCGGACCCGCAGCGCGCCTCCCGCCCCGCCAGCAGCGACAGCGCGACGTCGGGCACCAGCTTCGCCGCCGGCTCCCCCTCTCCGAACAGGTGGAACAGCCGCGCCCAGGCGACCGAGAGCCGGGGCGAGAGCGCCAGCAGCCGCGCCGCCAGTTCCGCCTTGGCGCGGCCATAGGGCGTGCCGCCGCCCAGCGCGCGCGTCTCCGGCCAGGGCTCGCCGTCATCCGCCGCGACCTCGGCGTATTCGGCGCAGGTGCCAAGCCCCACCATGCGCCGCCCCCCGAGTTCGGCGAAGGCATGGGCGAGCGCGGTCGAGGCCTCGACCCAGCGCGCATTCTCGGGCGAGGTCCAGAACCTCCCGTGCTCGACATACCAGGCGGCGTGCAGCAGCGTCGTCGGCCGCACCTCGCGCAGCAGCGCCCGCGCCTCCGCCTCGTCCAGCAGGTCGGCCCGGTGCCAGGTGACGCCGGGGATGGCCCGCGCCGCGCTGCGCGAGACGGCGTGCAGCTCCACCCCGCGCGCGAGCAGCGGCGCGACCACGGCGCGGCCGACGAAGCCGCCCGCGCCGGTCAGCAGGACGCGCTCAGCCATGGTCGGGATAGGTCGCGTCGCGTTCGCCGATCACCGCGGGCGGCGCGGGCCAGGCGATGCCGAAGGCGGGGTCGTTCCAGCGCACGCCGCGGTCATGGCCGGGCGCATAGGGCAGGTCGATCAGGTATTCGACCGCCGCATCCTCCGTCAGCGTCAGGAAGCCGTGCGCCAGGCCGCGCGGGATGAAGAAGGCGTTGCCCGCCTCCGCGCTCAGCGTCACCGCCTCGTGCCGGAGGTAGGTGGGGCTGCCGGGGCGCAGGTCGATCGCGGCGTCGAAGACGGCGCCGCGCACGCAGCGGACCAGCTTCTGCTCCTCCTTCGGGGCGGCGCGGAAATGCATCCCGCGCAGCGTGTGCCGGTGCGTGTTCTCCGACAGCGACATCTGCGACGGCGCGAAGTCGATCCCCGCGCGGCGCAGCTCCTCGGCGCACCAGGTGCGGAAGAAGGCGCCGCGCGCGTCGCGGTGGCGTTCCGGCAGCAGTTCCACGAGGCCGGCGATGGCGGTGGGGCGGAAGATCATGCGACGATCTCCCGCATTTCCGGCACCGCGGTCAGCAGGCGGCCGCGGAAGCCGTTCGCGCGCAGCTGCGCCGCGATCTCGGCACCGATGTTCCAGGGCAGCACGAGGATGTCGTCGGGCGCCATGGCCAGCAGCGCCTCCGGCGTCACCACCGGGATGTGGCTGCCGGGCAGCAGGCGGCCCTGCTTGGCCGGGCTGCGATCCGCCACGGCGAGGATCTGCGGCGCCCTCACCCCCGCCGCGTTCAGCAGCGTGTTGCCCTTCGCCGCCGCGCCATAGGCGCCGATCCGCCGGCCCTCGGCCAGCGCGCCGTCCAGCCAGCCGCGGAAGCCCGCCAGCACCGCCCGCACCCGCGCGTCGAAGCCCTGGTAGAAGGCGTTGCCGTCGAGCCCGCGCGCTGCCTCCTCCGTCCGGACGTCCCGCAGGCCCGCGCCCTCCCCCCGGTCGGCGGCGGAAGCGAGCACGCGGAGCGACCCGCCATGGGTGGGCAGTCGCTCCACCTCGAACACGCGCAGCCCGTGGCGCGCCAGCAGCGTCTCCATCGAGAGGAGCGACCAGTAGGCGTAGTGCTCGTGGTAGATCGTGTCGAACTGCACGCCCTCCACCAGCCGCACCAGGTGCGGCGCCTCGATGGAGACGACGCCCGCGGGCCCCGCCAGCAGCGCCAGCCCGGCGGCGAAGTCGTTCACCTCCGGCACATGCGCCAGCACGTTGTTCGCCACGACCAGGTCGGCATGGCCGCGGCGGGCCACCACGTCGCGCGCCGCAGCCGCGCCGAAGAAGCGGGTTTCCGTCGGCACGCCCCCGGCGCGCGCGACCTCCGCGACATTCGCCGCCGGCTCGATGCCGAGGCAGGGGATGCCGGCGGCCACGAAGTTGCGCAGCAGGTAGCCGTCATTGCTCGCGACCTCGACCACGAAGCTGCCGGCGCCGAGCCCGAGGCGTTCCGTCATCGCCGCCGCGAAGCGCCGCGCATGGTCGAGCCAGGAGGCCGAGGCGGAGGAGAAATACGCGTAGTCCGAGAAGATGCCCTCGGCATCCACCACGGTGTCGAGCTGCACCAGCCGGCATTCGTCGCAGACGACGCAGCGCAGCGGGAAGGCGGGTTCCGGCGCCCCGGCGCGGTCGGGCGGGACGTAGGAATTGGCGACCGCCATTGTGCCGAGGTCGCAGAAGGTGGCGCCCAGCGCGCCGCCGCAGGCACGGCAGGCGGTGACGGGATGGGACCGGCCGCTCATGCCGCCATCGCCCGCGGGCCCAGCGCCTCGGCCAGCGCGGCGTCGGTGGCGCGGGCCATGTCCTCCCCCCGGCGCCAGGCGGCGTACCAGGCGGCGGTGGCGGCGATGGCGCGCGGCGTGTCGAGCACGGGGTGCCAGCCCAGCGCCCCGCCGGCCAGGGTGGAATCCAGCGCCAGGCGGCGCGCCTCGTCCATCACCGGGCCGGCTTCCAGCCGCCAGGACGCGGCCTCGCCGGTCGCGGCGGCCCATTGGGCGAGCAGGTCGCGCACGCGGATCTCGCCGTCGCGCGGGCCGAAATTCAGCGCAGCTGGTGCTTCCGCCGGCGCCGTTGCCAGCCGCTCGGACAGCATGAGGTAGCCGCGCAGCACGTCCACCACATGCTGGAAGGGCCGCGTCGCATCGGGCCGGCGCAGCACCAGCACCTCCCCCGCCATCTGCGCGCGCACCAGGTCGGGGATCAGCCGCTGCTCGCCGAAGTCGCCGCCGCCGATGACGTTGCCGGCCCGCGCGTTGGCGATGGGCGGCAGTTCCGCGGGGAAGGACGCGCGGTAAGACGCGGCCGCGATCTCCGCTGCCGCCTTCGACGCGCTGTAGGGATCGTGGCCGCCCAGCGCATCCGCCTCCGTGAAGGGGCGGCCGGCGCCGTCGTTCCGGTAGACCTTGTCCGAGGTCACGACCAGCGCGGCGCGCAGGCCGGGCAGGCCGCGCATCGCCTCCAGCAGGTTCACGGTGCCGCCGAGATTGACCGCGAAGGTCGCCGCCGGCTCGCGGTAGCCGCGGCCGACGAAGGCCTGCGCGGCGAGGTGCAGCACCACCTCCGGCCGGGCGCGGCGCAGCGCCGCGGCCAGCGCCGCCGCATCGCGGATGTCGACCCGCAGGTCACCGGCCAGCACCTCGCCCGCGCGGATCGCGGCGAAGGCGGAGGGGCCGGGCGGCGGGTCGAGCGCCAGCCCCGTGACCTCCGCGCCAAGCACCGCGAGCGCGCGGCAGAGCCAGCTGCCCTTGAAGCCGGTATGCCCCGTGACGAGCACGCGGCGACCGCGCCAGAAGGCGGGATCCGGATTGGCCATCACCACACCTTCCACGGCGCGGCCCCGCCGGCCCAGAGCCGTTCCAGCTGGTCGCGGTCGCGCAACGTATCCATGGGCTGCCAGAAACCGCGATGGTCGAAGGCGCGCAATTCACCTTCGCGCGCGAGTCCCCGTAACGGTTCCTCCTCCCAAACCGTTGAATCGCCGCCGACACGGTCGATCACGCGCGGCGAGAGCACGAAGAAGCCGCCATTGATGGTCCCGCCATCGCCGGGCGGCTTCTCGGTGAAGGCGTCCACCGCGTCGCCGCGCCGGTCGAGCGCGCCGAACCGCCCGGGCGGCGCCACCGCCGTCACGGTCGCGAGCCTGCCATGCGCGCGGTGGAAGGCGACCAGCGCGCGGACATCCACATCCGCCACGCCGTCGCCATAGGTCATGCAGAAGGCGTCCTCGCCGGCCAGGTGCGGCGCCACGCGCTTCAGGCGCCCGCCGGTCATCGTGTCCTCGCCCGTGTCCACCAGCGTGACGCGCCAGGGTTCCGCCGCCGGCCGCAGCACCTCGACCCGGCCGGTGCCGAGATCGACGGAGATGTCGGAGGAGTGCCTGCGGTAGTTCAGGAAGAACTCCTTGATCATCCACCCCTTGTAGCCGAGGCAGACGACGAACTCGTTGATGCCGTGCGCCTCGTAGATCTTCATGATGTGCCAGAGGATCGGCCAGCCGCCGATCTCCACCATCGGCTTCGGGCGCAGCGCCGTCTCCTCGGCCAGCCGCGTGCCGCGGCCGCCGGCCAGGATCACCGCCTTCATCGCTCCGCGACCTCCGCCACCTTGCCGTAGAAGGCCTTCACGAAGCGGTCGACATCGCCGAGCGGCCGCGCGCGGATCATGGCGCGCAGGTTCTTCCGCAGGTCGCGCCGCCGCGCGCGGTCCTCCGCCAGCGCCGTCGCCTTCGCCACGTAGTCCTCCGCCGTGAAGGCGCAGAGGTCGCCGACGCCGGCATTCGACAGGTTCGAATATGACAGCCGCTCCGGAAAGCCCGGCCCGGCGAGCGAGACGGTCGGCACCCCCATCCACAGCGTCTCGCAGGTGGTGGTGCCGCCGACATGGGGGAAGCTGTCGAGCGCGATGTCGATGCTGTTGTAGTGCGGCATGTGCTTGCCGCGGACGCCGACGAAGTCGATCCGCCGCGGGTCCACGTCGCGCGCCGCGAAGACCGCGCGGGCATTGGCGACGAAGGCGGCCGAGGCGCCTTCCGGCCGCACGAACAGGAAGCGGCTGTCCGGCACCGCGTGCAGCACCGTCGCCCAGGCGTCAAGGCAGGGAAGCGTGTACTTGTAGGGGTTGTTCATGGTGCCGAAGGTCAGCCGGCCGAACCGCTCCTCCGGCAGGCCGTCCTGTATCTCCTGCCGGTCGGAGAAGCCGAGCCGCCCGAGGCTGACCCAGGTATCGGGCAGTTCGAACCCCTTCTCGATCAGCAGCCGCGGATCGGCGGGGCGGATGTAGGGATCGGTCAGGATGTAGTCGATCGCCTCGATACCCGCCGAATGGGGATAGCCCAGCCAGGACGCGCCGATGCGCGCGGGCCGGTACGCCATGACCTCGAGCTTGTTCATCGCGGTGCTGCCGCCGAGTTCGAACAGCATGTCGAGCCCGTCCGCCGCGATGCCGGCCGCGACCTCGGCATCCGGGCGCCGCGGCCACCAGCGGAAGGCGTCCACCTTCCCCTCGATGTGCTGCTGCACCTGGTCCTTCTGGCCTTCGTAGAAGGAGTAGCAGAAGACCTGGAAGCGGTCGCGGTCGTACAGCTCCAGCAGCTGCAACGCGAAATAGGTGACCGGGTGGTTCCGCAGGTCCGACGACATGAAGCCGACGCGGATCTTGCGACCCGTGTCGATCGCCGGCATCGCCGGCCGCTCCACCGGCGGACGGGACGCGCTTTCGCGCCGGCCCCATTCGCGGTGCCACTCGACGATGCGGATCCGGTCCTCCAGCGTCTCCACCTGGCCCAGCTCGTAGTGCAGCGCGGCGAGGCGCCCTTCCGCCAGCCAGTGCGGCGCGAGCTGCGCCAGCGTGCCGGTGCGCCGCGTGCGGTCCACGTCCATCGTCCGCTGGAAGATGGTCCGCAGCGACCGCGCGGAGCGCGTGACGCGGTCCGGATGTCGCTCCATCAGTCGGCAGGCGACGGCGTAGGCTTCCTCGATGTGCTGCGTCTCGTCGCCGTAGCGGCTGCGCGACAGGCTCTCGATCAGCGCGTCCATCAGCTCGGGGTTGTCGGGGTTGGCGGCCAGCGCGCGGCGCAGCGCCTCGTTCGCGGCCTGCCGGTCGCCGTCGCCATGCAGGCGGGCCAGCAGGAGGTTCGCGTTGCGCTCCCCCGGCTCGCGCGCGATCACGCCATCCAGCAGGGCCTGCGCCTCGGCGATGCGGCCCTGGCGCAGCAGCAGGCGGGCGGCCATCACGTCGGCCGCGGAATCACCCGGCCGCGCCGCGCGCAGCCGCACGCACACCCGTTCCGCCGCCGCCCAGTCGCGCCGGTCCATGTGCAGCCCCGCCAGCACCGCCGCCGCGTCGCGGTCGCGCGGGTCCAGCGCGAAAGCCTTCTCCAGGCTCGCCAGCGCGCCGTCCTGGTCGCCGAGCGCGCGCAGCACGCGGCCATGCAGGCGCCACAGCTCGATGTTGCGGGGGTCGATCCGCAGCCCGGCGGCGAAGGCGGCGGCGGCGGCGGCGAAGTCCCCGCGCAGCTCCTGCACGTTGCCGAGGTTCTGGCAGGGCGAGACGTTGCGCGGCTCCAGCCGGCGGGCGGCTTCCAGCGCGGCCACGGCCTCCTCCAGCCTTCCCGCGCGCTTCAGCATCACGCCGAGCGTGTTGGCCAGCACGAAGTCCTTGGGCTTGCGCGCCTGCGCGGGGCGCAGCACCTCCACCGCATCGGCATGGCGGCCCGCCCCGCTCAACGCCAGCGCCCAGGGCAGCGCGATGGACTGGGGCGCGATGCCGTTCGCCGCGGCCCGGGCGAAGGCGTCCGCAGCTTCCGCCTGGCGCTGCGCCTGGGCCAGCACGCCGGCCAGCTGCTGCCAGTGCTGCCCGCTGGCCGGCTGTTCGGCCAGGCGCGCGCGCAGGGCGGCTTCCTGCCGGGCGAGGTCGGGCGGTGCAGCGCGGAGGGTGCGGGCGGCAGGTGGCGGCGGCATGGGCTCCGGCCCGCCCGGCGGGCGGCTGCACCGAAGGGCGCTGGGGGCGGCCGGTCGGCGCCAGGATGTTGAGGTGTTGCCGAAGCGGTATCACGCCTTCGTGTTCCCGGACAAGCGGCGTGACCGGGCGTTCCGCACGCGATGGTTGAGACGGGTTGATGCGCCGCCGCCGCCGGGACAGATTGCGCCCGGCATGAGCACCGCCCCCGCCATCCCCGCCGCCGCGCCTGGACCCGCCGGCCCCGTGGAGGAAGCCGCGCTCCTCTCCCGCGTGCCGATGGGCGTGCGCCTGGTGGCGCTGGCCGGGACCGGCACGGCCGGCCTGGCGGCCGCGATCCGAAGGCGCGATCCGGCGGCGCAGGTGGTGGAGTTGCGCGCCCTGCCGCCCGGCATCCCGCCGCTGCTGCGCGGCAGCGTCGATGCGCTGGTCTGGCCCGACGTGCTGGCGCGGCTGGCCGACCCCGCCGCCGCGCTGGCCCAGGCGGCCGCGCTGCTCGCTCCGGATGGCGTGCTCGTCGCCGCCGTGCCCAACCCGTTCCACTGGACCTTCGCCGACCGGCTGCTGCGCGGCGGCTGGGACCCGGGCGGGGAAGGCCCCCTCGGCCCCGGCCATCTGCGCCTGTTCACGCCGGAGGCGGTGGGGGACGCCCTGCAGGGCGCGGGCCTGGTCCCGCTCGACATGCTGCCCGACGGCGTGGAGGAGGAGGAAGCCGCGGCCTTCGCGCGGCGGATCGCCCCCTCCCTCCCCGCCCTAGGGGTCGAGGCAGGGGCCCTCGCCGCCCGCGCCGCGCCGCGCCGGCACATCTGGCGCGCCGCCCGGCGCCGCGCGACGCCGCTGGTGGTGGTGGCGCATGTGCTGAAGCCGGTCGGCGGCGTCAACGACGTGCGGATCGACCTGCCGCTGAACGCCATGGCGACGCGGCCCGGCGTGCGGATCCGCATCGCGCAGAACCCGGACACGCCGGCCCTGGCGGCGGAGACGCCGCGCATCATGCTGCTGCACCGCCGCCTGCTGAACGGCCCGGATGCGGCCGCCCATGTGCAGCAGTTCCGTCGGCGCGGCTGGGTGGTGGTGCAGGAATTCGATGACGACCCCGCACACTGGCCGGTGGTGGCGCAGTCGGGCCACTTCGCCTTCCGCGGCGTCCATGCCGTGCAGACCACCACGCCCCGGCTGGAGACGCTGTTCCGCCAGTACAACGGGGAGGTCGCGGTCTTCCCGAACACCGTCGCGGAACTGCCGGAGCGCCGCAACTTCGCCGATCCGCGGCGGATGACGCTGTTCCTCGGCGCGCTGCGGCGCGAGGACGACATCGCCCCCTTCCTGCCCGCGCTCAACGCGGTCCTGGCCGAAGCCGGCGGGCGGCTGGCGGTGGAGGTGCTGTTCGACCGCGGGACCTTCGACGCGCTGGCGACGCCGCACAAGCGCTTCCACGGCATCCTGCCATATGCCGCGTACCGCGCGCTGATGGGCAGTTGCGAGATCGCCTTCATGCCGCTCGCCGACACGCCCTTCAACAACCACAAGTCCGACCTGAAATTCGTCGAGGCCGGCGCGCACCGCCTGGCGGTGCTGGCGAGCCCGGTGGTCTATGGCGCCACCGTGCGGCACGGCAAGACCGGGCTGCTGGTCCGCACCCCGGACGACCTGCACGCGGCGCTGCGCCGCCTGCTGGCCCATCCGGAGGAGGCGATGGCGCTGGGCGAGGCGGCGCACGGCTGGGTGCGCGGCAACCGGATGCTGGCGGGGCATGTGCAGCGGCGGCTGGACTGGTACCGCGACCTCTGGGCGCGCCGCGCCGCGCTGGATGCGGCGATGCTGGAACGCGCGCCGGAATTCGCGCGTCTCGGCTGACCCTGCGACCGTCCCCTTCCGCCTGCGACAGGGCGGCGAAGCGGGGCTTTCCCCGGCAGCACACGGCAACAAGGAAGACCCACATGACCCCCCGCGACCGCGCCGCCGCCTTCTGCACCCGCCACGGGCTGCGCGTGCCGGTCCTGCTGGCGCCGATGGCCGGGTCCTGCCCGCCGGCGCTGGCGGCCGCGGTGGCCAATGCGGGGGGCATGGGCGCCAGCGGCGCGCTCCTCCAGGACGCCGCCGGCATCGCCGCCTGGACGGCGGCCTTCCGCGCCGCGTCCAACGGCGCGGTGCAGGTCAATCTCTGGGTGCCGGATCCGCCGCCGCCGCGCGATGCCGCCCGCGAAGCCGCGGTGCTGTCCGCGATGGCGCGGTTCGGCCCGCCGCCGGTGCCGCTCGGCGACGGGCCCTGGCTGCAGGATTTCGACACGCAATGCGAGGCGGTGCTGGCCGCGGCGCCGCCGGTCGTCTCCTCCATCATGGGGCTGTATCCGCCGGGCTTCGTCGCGCGCCTGAAGGCCCGCGGCATCGCTTGGTTCGCGACCGTCACCAGCGTCGCGGAGGCCCGCGCGGCCGAAGCCGCGGGCGCCGATGCCGTGGTGGCGCAGGGCGCCGAGGCGGGAGGCCATCGCGGCAGCTTCGACGCGGCGCTGGCCGAGGCGCAGTCGACCGGCCTGGTGGCCCTGCTGCCGCGCATCGCCGATGCGGTGGCGGTGCCGGTGATCGCGGCGGGAGGCATCATGGACGGGCGCGGCGTGGCGGCGGCGCTGGCGCTGGGCGCGAGCGCGGTGCAGATGGGCACCGCCTTCCTGCGCTGCCCGGAAGCCGGCATCCCGCCGGCCTGGGCGGATGCGATCGGCGCGGCGGCGCCGGAGGACACGACCGCCACGCGTGCCTTCAGCGGCAGGCTGGGGCGCGCGATCCGCAACGCCTATCTCCGCGCCGCGCCGGACCCCCTGCCCTATCCGTTGCAGCGCGTCGCGACCGGCCCGATGCGGGAAGCGGCCGCCAGGGCGAACGACGCCGGCCGCATGCAGATGTGGGCCGGCCAGGGCGCGGCGCTCGCCCGGGCGGAGCCGGCGGCGGAGGTGGTGCGGCGCGTCTGGACCGAGGCGGAGGCGCTGCTGGCGTGAGAGCGTACGCAAGCCGCCCCCGCGGCCAGGGCCGCGGGGGCGTGCATCGCGCTCAGTTCTGCTGCGTGGCCGGCGGCTGGGCCGGGGCCTGCGCCGGGGGCGGGCCGCGACGCTCGCCGCCCTGGCCGTAGCCCCCCGGACCGTAGCCCTGGCCGCCATGGTGGCGGCCGTGATGGCTGCCGCCGCGGCGCGTCACCACCTCGTCGCGCGACAGGGCGCCGTCGGCATTGGTGTCCCGCGCGCGGAACATCGCCTCGGCGAAGGGGCGGATCTCCTCGAGCGTGACGCGCCCGTCGGAGTTGGCGTCGAGCGCGCGGAACATGCCCTGGCCGCGCTGCTCGGCGCGTTCGCGCATCTCGGCCGGCGGCTGGCGGTTGCCCATGCGGGACTGCGCGTGGGCGCGGAATTCCTCGACCGTCACGCCGCCGTCGCGGTTCGCGTCCACCTCGGCGAAGCGCGCCTGCAGCCAGGCCCAGCCCTCGTCGCGGCTCACGCGGCCGTCATTGTTGGCATCGGCGCGGGCGAAGGCCTCGCCCATGGCGAAGCCGGGGGCGCCGCGACCGGGGCCGCCCGGGCCGCCGCCGGGGCCCGGCTGGGCGAAGGCGGGAGCGATGGCGAGCGCCGCGGCGGTGACAGCGGCGCCTGCGAGCAGGGCGATCCTCGTCGTCTTCATCGTCTGGTCTCCTTGCACCGGCAGGGGCCGGCGACACGATGAAGATGAAGCGCGCATGCAACGCGCGCGTTTCGGAGGCGGTGTCGGGCGGTGATGAAAGGTAACAGCCGCGTTGCTCAGCCCCGCGGCGGCGTCCCGCCCTCGCCCAGGTCCCACCACATCCCGGCGAAGGCGGCGATGCCCTCCCGCGCCGCGGGGATCAGCAGGTGTTCGTCCGGGCCGTGCTGCTTGCAGCCGTTGTAGCTGTGCGGCACCCAGACCAGCGGCACGCCGAGATGGTCCACGAAGACATCCCCCGGCAGGCCGCCCGAGCTGTTCGGGATGACCTGCACCCGCTTGCCGAGGCTGCGTTCCATCGACGCCTGCGCCCAGCGCACCCAGGGGTGGTCGGGCGCGGTGCGGCTGGCCGGCATGCGGATGCGCGCATTCTCGATCGCGACGGCCTGCAACCCGTGGCGATCCAGATGGGCGCGCAGCGCGGCCTCGAACCCCGTCGCGTCGGCATCGACGGTGTAGCGGATCTGGCAATGCGCGCGCGCATCCGGCGCCACCGCGTTCACCGGGTTCTCCGGCCGGCCGGACACCATGGCCAGCACGATGAAACTGCACCAGCCATAGATCTTCTCGGCCGCCGTCAGGCCGGGCTCGCCCCAGGCCGCGTCGATCGTGGCCGCGCCTTCGCCGCCGCCGACCGGGCAGCCGGCCAGCACGGAGCGCACCTCCTCGGGCACGCCGCCGGGCGGCAGCCAGTCCCGCACCAGGATCTTGCCGTCGCGGTCCATGATGGTGGAAATGGCATGCGCCACCAGCACCGCCGGGTCCGTCGTCAGCCCGCCCCAGTGGCCGGAATGCACCCCGCCTTCGCGCAGGCGCACCGCCAGGTCGAAGTGGAAGGTGCCGCGCGTGCCGGTCGCGATGGTGGGCAGCCCCGGTTCCACCCGCGGCCCGTCGGACGCGATCAGCGCATCCGCCGCCAGTTCCGCGGCATGCGCCGCCACGAAGTCCTTCAGGCCGAGCGAGCCGCGTTCCTCCGCCATCTCCAGCACGAGCTTGACGTTGAAGCCGAGCCGGCCGCCGCGCTCCGCGATCACCGCCTCCAGCGCCGCCAGGTTGATGGCGTGCTGACCCTTGTTGTCGGCGGTGCCGCGGCCGTACCAGCGGTCGCCCTCGCGCGTCACCGCCCAGGGCGCGAGGCCGGCGCGCCACTGGTCGTCGAGGCCGCGCACCGTGTCGCCGTGGCCGTAGAGCAGGACCGTCGGGCGCGCCGGGTCCTCCACGCGCATCCCGGTCAGGATGGGGCCGAAGCCGGCCAGCGGGTTCGGATGGATCGCCACCTCGAAGCCCAGCCGCTCCAGCCAGGGGCGCATCTCGGCGTCGAGATAGCGGGCGAGCGCCGGCGCGGCAGCTTCCTCCTGCGAGGTGGAGGGCGTGGCGACGAGCCGTCCGAGCAGATCCTCGAACCCGCCATCGTCGAAGAAGCCCAGGGCCCGGCCGATGGCGCCTTCGCGCGTACCCATTCACTCACCCCGTCGCGGTTGACGATCAGGGCCGGGACCATGCGCCGGATGGAGGCACAGGTCCAGGGCGGGCCGGCCGGCTACCGCCCCAGCATGCCGCGCGCCACGATCAGGCGCATGATCTCGTTGGTGCCTTCCAGGATGCGGTGGACGCGGAGGTCGCGGACGATCTTCTCCACCCCGTATTCCGCCAGGTAGCCGTAGCCGCCGAGCAGCTGCAGCGCCTCGTCCGCCACCTTGAAGCCGGTGTCGGTGGCCAGGCGCTTGGCCATGGCGCAGAAGGCCGTCGCGTCCGGCGCCCCGGCATCCAGCTTCGCGCAGGCGCGCCACAGCAGCGTGCGCGCGGCTTCCAGCTCCGTCGCCATGTCGGCCAGGCGGAACTGGGTGGCCTGGAAGCGCGCGACCTCCTGCCCGAAGGCGCGCCGTTCCTGCACATAGGCCAGCGCGATCTCCAGCGCGCGCTGCGCGCCGCCGAGCGAGCAGGCGCCGATGTTGAGCCGCCCGCCATCCAGCCCCGCCATCGCGAAGCGGAAGCCCTGCCCCTCCTCGCCCAGCAGCGCCGCCGCCGGCACGCGCGCGTCCTCGAAGACCACCTGGCGCGTGGGCTGCGCGTTCCAGCCCATCTTCCGCTCATTGGCGCCGAAGGACAGGCCGGGCGTGTCCTTGGGCACCAGCAGCGCGGAGACGCCGCCCGCCCCCGCCCCGCCGGTGCGGACCATCGTGAGGTAGAGGTCGGAGACACCCGCGCCGCTGATGAACTGCTTCGTGCCGTTCAGCACGTAGCCCTCGTTGTCCCGCACCGCGCGCGTGGCCAGCGCGGCGGCATCGCTGCCCGCCCCCGGCTCGGTCAGCGCGTAGCTCGCGATCCGGTCCATGCCGACGAGCTGCGGCAGCCATTCCGCGCGCTGCGCGTCGCTGCCGAAGCGGTCGATCATCCAGGCGACCATGTTGTGGATGGACAGGAAGGCGGACACCGTCGGGCAGCCCGTCGCCAGCGCCTCGAACACCACCGCGGCGTCGAGCCGGGTGAGCCCCGCGCCACCCGACCCCTCCCGCACGTAGAGCGCGGCCATGCCGAGCGACGCGGCCTCGCGCATCACGTCCACCGGGAAGTGGCGGTCCCGGTCCCAGTCCAGCGCATGCGGCGCCAGGCGGTCCCGCGCGAAGGCCAGGGCGGTCTCGCGCAGGTCGCGCGTCGCGTCCGGCAGGTCGAAGATGGCGGCGTCGTCGAGCGGCATGGGTCGTTTCCTCGGGGCGGGAGGCGTCCCTCCGCGCCGACTATAGCCGTGCCTCGACCTCCCGCCACCGCGCGCGCGTGGCCGCGAGGTTGCGCGCCTTCACCGGGCCGAAGCCCTTGATGCCGGCCGCGGCCTCCGCCCAGTCGCAGACCGCGCCATGGGTGGCGGGCGACAGGCGCGGCAGGAACCCCTCGATCGCCGCCCGATACTCCTCGACCAGCGCGCGTTCCATCCGCCGCTCCTCCGTGCGCCCGAAGGGATCGAGCGGCGTGAACCGCAGCACCTTGCCGTGGCGCAGCAGCCCCATGGCCCGCAGCATCCAGGGCCCGAAGCGGCGCTTGCGCGGCAGCCCCGTCGCGGGATCGGGGCGCGAGAGGATCGGCGGCGCCAGGTTCATCTCCACCCGCGGCGCGCCGGCGAAGTCGCGGGCAAGCTGGGCGTGCCATTCGGGCGACGCATGCAGCCGCGCCACCTCGTATTCGTCCTTGAAGGCCATCAGCCGGTGCAGCTGCACCGCGACCGCGCGGGACAGCCGCGCCTCGCCCGGCAGGGCCGCATTCTCGGCAGCGCGGACCTTCGCCACGAAGTCCCGGTAGCGCGCCGCATAGCGGGCGTCCTGGTACTGCGTGAGGTCGGCGGCGCAGCGGGCGACGATCTCCTCCACCGTCTCCTCCCGCGGCGGCGGCGGCCGGTCCCCCAGCGCGGCGCGGCGGCCGAGAGCGAAGGCCGCCAGGTTGCGCTCCACCTGCGCGCCGTTCAGCGCGATGGCGCGTTCGATCGCCGCCGCCGTCACCGGCACCAGCCCGCGCTGGAAGGCGAGGCCGAGCAGCCAGATGTTGAGGAAGATGGCATCGCCGAGCGCCGCCACCACCTCGGCCGCGGCGTCGAGCACATGCGCCTCCCGCGTCGCCGCGCGCAGGCTGTCGAGCATCCCGGCCGTGTCGTAGCGCGTGCCCGTGTCCCGCACGAAGGCGGCGGTCGGCGCCATCGCGGCATTGACGATGGCGACGCTGCGCGCGGGCCCCAGCAGCGGCCGCGCCGCGCGGCCATGCGCCACCACCATGTCGGAGGCGATCAGCAGGTCCGCCTGCCCCGCCCCGATGCGGGGCGCGGGGATGCTGTCCTCCCCCGCGCCGGGGCGGCCGATGCGGAGCTGGACATGCACGCCGCCGCCCTTCTGCGCGAAGCCCAGCGTATCGACCGATTTCGACGGCCGGCCATCCAGATGCGCCGCCATCGCGAGGATGGCGCCGAGCGCGGTGACACCCTGCCCGCCGACGCCGGCCACCAGCACGTTCCACGCCACGCCGTCCGGCGGCTCCGGCAGGGCGGGATCGGGCAGCGCGCCGGCCATCGGTGTCGCCGGCTTCGGCTTCGCCGGCTCGGCGCCGACGAGCGTGACGAAGGACGGGCAGAAGCCCTGCACGCAGGACAGGTCCTGGTTGCAGGCGGACTGGTCGATCCGGCGCTTGCGGCCCCAGGGCGTGGCCAGCGGCTCCACCGCGATGCAGTTGGAGGTGCGGGAGCATTCGCCGCAATCCTCGCAGACGCGCGGGTTGATCACCGCCCGGCGTTCCGCCTTCGCCGCCGTGCCGCGCTTGCGCTTGCGGCGGCGTTCCGTCGCGCATTCCTGGTCGTAGACCAGCAAGGACACGCCCGGCACCTCCCGCAGCTCCCGCTGAACCGCGTCGAGCGCGCTGCGGTGGTGGAAGGTGGTGCCGGGCGGGATCATCGGGTCGCCGCGGTGGCGATCCTCGTCGTCGCCCACCACCGCGATTCGCTGCACGCCCTCGGCCCGCGCCTGGGCGGCCGCCTTCGGCACGGTGATGTCGGATTCCACATGCTGCCCGCCGGTCATGGCGACGGCGGAATTCACCAGCACCTTGAAGGTGATGTTCGCCTTCGCCGCCACCGCCGCGCGCAGCGCCAGCGACCCGCTGTGCGCCCAGGTGCCGTCGCCGATATTGGCGAAGATGTGCCGCTCGTCCGTGAAGGGCGCGACGCCGAGCCAGGGCACGCCTTCCCCGCCCATCTGGGTGAAGGGAAGCGAGTCCCGCTCCGGCATCTTGGTGACGAGCCAGTGGCAGCCGATGCCGGCCAATCCGCGCGAGCCCTCGGGCAGGCGCGTCGAGGTGTTGTGGGGGCAGCCGGGGCAGAAGAAGGGATCGCGCGCGGCCAGCGGCTCCGCCGCCGCGCGCTCCAGCGCCTCGATCTCGCGCAGGCGGGCGGCCAGCGCCTCGGTCCGCAGGGCGGCGGGCAGGCGCATCGCCAGCGCGCGGGTGACCTGCGCGGCGTCCAGCTCCGTCAGTTCCGACAGCAGCGGCGCGCCGCGTTCGTCGCGCTTGCCGGTGACGCGCGGGCGGTCGGGAAGCGGGTAGAGCGCGTCCTTCAGCTGCGGCTCCAGGAAGGCGCGCCGGTCCTCGATGACCAGCACCTCCTCCAGCCCCTGGGCGAAGGCGCGCGCGGCCTCGGCATCCAGCGGCCAGGCCAGCCCGACCTTCCAGATCCGCAGCCCGCCCGCCCGCGCCGCCTCGGGCGTGATCCCGGCATCGGCCAGCACCTGGCGCAGCGTGGCGAAGGCCTTGCCGCGCACCACGATGCCGAAGCGGGCGGCCGGGCCGTCCACCACCATGCGGTCGAGCCCGTTGGCGCGCGCGAAGGCGACCGCGGCGGGCAGCTTGAACAGGCGCAGCCGCCTCTCCTGCGCCTGCGCCGTGTCGGGAACGCGCAGGTGCAGCCCGTCAGGCGGCAGGTCCGGGCCCGGCGGGGGCTGCGTGGCGTAGCGCGCGGGGTCCACCCGCAAGGTCGCGCCCGCATCCATCGTCTCGGCCACGCATTTCATGCCGACCCAGGTGCCGGCATGGCGCGACAGCGCGATGCCCTTCAGCCCGAATTCCAGCACCTCCGCGACATCCGCCGGATCCAGCATCGGGATCTCGAGGTCCTGGAAGGTGAACTCGCAGCCCGAGGTGACGGTGGAGGACTTGGCCGCGGGGTCGTCGCCGGACAGTGCCAGCACGCCCCCGCGGGGCGAGGTGCCGGCGGAATTGGCGTGGCGCAGCACGTCGCCGCTGCGGTCCACCCCCGGGCCCTTGCCGTACCACATGCCGAACACGCCTTCATGCCGCGCGCCCGGCGACAGGTGCAGCTGCTGCGTGCCCCAGACCGCGGTGGCGGCCAGGTCCTCGTTCAGGCCGGGGTTGAAGACGATGCCCGCTGCCGCCAGCCGCGCCGCCTGCTTCTCCAGCTCCTTGTCGTAGCCGCCGAGCGGGGAGCCGCGATAGCCGCTGATGTAGCCCGCCGTGTTCCAGCCCCGGGCGGCATCGAGCTGGCGTTGCAGCAGCGGCAGGCGCACCAGCGCCTGGATGCCGGTCAGCACCACCGGCTCCCCCGCCGCGTCCCAACGATCCTCGAGGCTGGCTTCGGGGCGCTGAAGGCTGCCCATGGACGACTCCCGGCTTGCATCCTGACCATGGGAAGGATGCGCCGGTTGCGCAAGCGGGTGCTTCCGTAGTCTGTTGTGCAGCGCCGAAGAAATGGAAAGAGCTTCCGCGATGGACGCGATCGACCGGAAGATCCTGCGCGCACTGGCCCGCGACGGCCGGCTGACCAATGCCGAACTCGCGGAACAGGTCGGCCTCTCGCCCTCCCCCTGCTGGACGCGGGTGCGCCGGCTGGAAGCGGCCGGCATCATCAAGGGCTATGCCGCGCTGCTGGACCAGGCCGCGCTCGGCCTGCCGGACACGGTCTTCATCGAGGTGATGATGGAGCGCCACGACGAGGACAGCCTGCGCCGGTTCGAGGCGACGGTGCTGGCCATCCCCGAGGTGCTGGAATGCCACCTCGTCACCGGCGAATACGACTACGTCATCAAGGCCGCGGTCGGCGGCACGGCGGGGTACGAGCGCCTGCTGCGGGACCGCCTGTACCGCCTGCCGGGCGTGCGGCACACCCGCACCAGCTTCGCGCTGCGCTGCCTCAAGCGGGAATTGTCGCCGGTGCCGGAATGAGGCGGGCGGCGCGCCCCGCGCGCCGCCAGGTCGCCGCGCGTGTCATACCGGCCGGCGTTGAAGGTGATCCGATGGCGGCGGGCGAAGCCCGCCGAGCCGCCGGATGGCGGCCGCCGCATCTGCGGCGAAGCCGGGGGACGCGGATGCGGCCCGCCCGGCGTCTGAGGGGCGTGAATGTGTCAGCATTCACGCCGGCCAGTATCAGTGCTGCGCCGCGTCCTTCTCGTCGAAGTGGCGCTTGATCAGGAAGAAGCCGAACAGCACGCCGAAGGCGAACAGCGCGAAGCCGAAGGCCGTGAAGGGGCCGGTGGTCGCCGCGGCGGCGATGGTCAGGCCGATCAGCGCCATGAGGCCGGAGAGCGCGAGGAAATAGGTCATCTCGTGGGGTCCTTCCGCGGGAGGTCGTCGAACAGGATGCGGGACGCCGCGCCGTCGAGGTCGTCGTACTGGCGGTTGCGCAGCGTCCAGAGGAACAGGGCCAGGCCGAGAAGCCCCAGGAACAGGGCGGCCGGCACCAGGAAGACGAGGATGTTCATGCGGCAGTCTCCTTCCCCGCGCGGAGCGCGTTCAGGATGACGATGATGGAGCTGCTGGCCATCACGACCGACGCGATCAGCGGCGTCACGAAGCCCAGCACCGCCATCGGCACCGCCACCACATTATAGGCCAGGCTGAAGGCGATGTTCTGCAAAGCCAGCCGCTGCGCCCTGCGCGCCACGCGGATCGCGGCCGGCAGGGCCGACAGCCCCTCCCCCCGCAGCACGATGTCGGAGGCGGCCTGCGCCACGTCGGTGCCGTTGGCGGGGCTGACCGAGACATGCGCCAGCGCCAGCGCCGCCGTGTCGTTGATGCCGTCGCCGACCATCAGCGGCCGGGCCCCCGCCTCGCGCAGCGTCTCGATCCGGTGGGCCTTGTCGGCGGGCGTGGCATGGGCCTGCCAGGGGCCGATGCCGGTCGCCGCCGCCGCGGCCTCCACCGCGCCCGGCCCGTCGCCCGACAGGAGCTCGGTCCCGAGGCCGAGCGCATGCAGCTGCGCCACCGCCTCCCCCGCATCTCCGCGCAGGCGGTCGGCGAAGCGGAAGGTCACCGGCTCCTCGCCGGCCACGCAGTGGATCAGCGTCATGCCGGAATGCTCGCGGTCCGGCACGCCGCAGAAGGCGGGGCTGCCCAGGCGCCGGCTGCCGCGCACCAGGCCGCGGCCGGGCACTTCCCGCACGCCGTCCAGCGCCGGGGCGTCCGGACAGGCGCGCACCAGCGCCTGCGCCAGCGGGTGGCGGCTGGCGCGCGCCATGCCGGCCGCGTCCCGCAGCACGGCGGGGTCCACCGCGTCATCGGCCAGCAACTCCGGCCGGCCTTCGGAGATGGTGCCGGTCTTGTCGAGCACGGCATGGTCCGCGGTGGCGAGCCGCTCCAGCGCGGTCGGCGAGGCGACGAGAACGCCGCGGCGGAACAGCGCGCCGACCGCCGCGACCTGCACCGCAGGCACCGCGATGGCGAGCCCGCAGGGGCAGGTGACGATCAGCGCCGCCACCGCCGGCACCAGCGCCGCCTGCCAGGAAACCCCGACGCCGAGCCACCAGCCGAGGAAGGTGGCCGCCGCCACCGCATGCACCACCGGCACGTAGAGCCGCGCCGCCCGGTCGGCAACCGAGACGAAGCGCCCGCGCCCCTGCTCGGCCCTCTCCAGCAGCCGCGCGAGCTGCGCGAGCGAGCCGTCCCGCGCCGCCGCCGTCACCGTCAGGACGAAGGGCTGGCCCATGTTCACCGCGCCCGCCGGCAGCGGCTCGCCCCGCGCCATCTCGCGCGGGAGGGATTCGCCGGTGGTCGCGGAGGTGTCGAGCAGCACCGGCTCCGCCGCCACGCCGTCGAGGCCGAGCCTCTCGCCGGCGGAGACCATCACGAGGTCGCCCGCCCGCACGCTCTCGGCCGGGACCTGGCGGGTGGTGCCGTCCGGCAGGCGCAGCGCCACGCTGCCCTCCTGCAGGGCCAGCAGCTCCGCCACCGCCTGCCGGGCCTTGCGGCGCATCGCGCGGTCCAGCACGCGCCCGGCCAGCAGCAGCGCCAGCAGCGCGGTCGCGCCGTCGAACCAGGTGTAGTCGCCGTTGCGCATCGTCTCGCTGACCGACATCAGCGTGGTCGCGATGACGCCGATCGAGACGGCGAGGTCCATGTTGACCCGCCCCGCCCGGATCGCCTCCCAGGCGGAGCGGTAGAAGGGCATCCCCGCCACCAGCACAGTCGGCAGTCCGATCAGCGCCGCCAGCCAGTGCATCAGGTGCCGCGTGGAGGCGTCCATGTCGCCGCCCACCCAGACCGCGACGGAGACGAGCATGACGTTCATCGACCCGAAGGCCGCGATGCCGAGCGCGCGCACCAGCGCGCGGCCTTCCGCATCCTCCGTCGCGCGGAGGCAGGCCGGCGACCAGGGCGCAACGCGGAAGCCGAGCCGCGCGACGAGCGCCGCCAGGTCCCGCCCGCGGGACGCCTCGCCCCGCCAGGCGATCGACAGGCGGCGGGTGGACAGGCTCGCGCGCGCCTTCACCACGTCCGGCTCGGCCGCCAGCGCCTGTTCCACCAGCCACACGCAGGCGCCGCAGGTGAGGCCGGAGACGATCAGCTCCAGCGTCTGCGTGCCGCCCGGCCCCGCCTGCGCGAGGGCGGCGAAATCGGCCGCGGGCGGCGCCTCCGGCGGGCGCAGCGTGCCGGCCGCCGTCTCGTTCCGGCGATAGAAGCTGTCGAGCCCGAGGCCCCGCACCAGCGCATGCGCGCCGGCGCAGCCGTTGCAGCAGAACTCCCCCTGCCCGGGCGCGAGCCCGCTGCCGCAATGGGCGCAATGCGCGCGCGACAGGCCGGCCTGGCCGGGCGCGAATCCCTCGGGCGTCAGGGGGGCGGCGATGGTCACCTCGCGGCCTCCCGCACGAAGATCCGCTCCCGGATGTCGAAGCGCGCGCCGTCCTGTCCGTGCAGGACCAGGCGGGCCTCCCACTGGCCGGCCATCGGCGGCTGGGCGGCGGCGATGAAGCGGCCCGCGCCGGCGGCGGCGAAGTCCAGCGGCAGCGTCGTGCCGTCGAGCGGGCGCAGCATCACGCCCTCGATCCGGCCCTGGGCGGGAAGGCCCTCGCGGTCGGCGACGGCGACGGACAGCACCGCGCCGTCCAGCGCGACCTGCGCGCGCCAGCCCAGCGCATCCTGCCGCGCGGCCTCGGCGATGACGTTGTTGTAGGTGCGGCCCCGGTCGTAGGACTGGCCGACGGTCACGCCGGTGAAGGTGGACAGCGCGAAATACACCAGCATCACGTTGACCGCGACGACGAGGAGCATGCCGCCGACGAAGGCCCAGGGGATCCACCTGCTGCGGCGCGGATCGTGGTCGGGCGCGGGTCGGCCGGCGCGGAGGACGGTGTCGCTCATGTCATTGCGGCCCCAGGAAGACGCTGCCGTGGCTTTCGACCGTGCGGCCGCGGCCATCCAGCAGGCGGAAGGTGACGGGCGTGCTCTCCCGCGTCGGCTCGCCCGCGGGCAGCGTCAGCAGGGCACGCCACTGGGTGATGCCGTCGGCGCGCGTGGTCACGCGCACGCGGTTCGGGCCGATGGCCTCGGCCTCCTGCACGTTCAGCTGCAGGGGGGCGGGGCTCTCGACGACGAGGGTGAGCTCCGGCGCCTCGCGCAGCTTGTTGGCGATCTTCAGCGTGTAGGCGTTGCGCACGCCGCCGTCGGACAGCGTGACGAACAGGGGCGCGCGGTCCCGGATGACCGACAGCGTCACCGTCTGCCGCAGCATCCAGGCGCCGAGCATGATGGCGACCACCACGGACAGCATGCCGGCATAGAGCAGGGTGCGCGGCCGGATGAGCTTCGGCACCCGCCGCACCTCCATCCCCTTCGCGCAGCGCGCGGGGGAGACGGGCATCGCCCGCGTCGCGGCGGTGGATGCGGCGAGGTTGGTCAGCGTCTCGAAGGCGATCAGGCCGGTGGGGCGGCCGAGCTTCTTCATGATGTCGTCGCAGGCGTCGATGCAGAGCCCGCAGCCGATGCATTCCAGCTGCTGCCCGTCGCGGATGTCGATCCCGGTGGGGCAGACATTCACGCAGGCGCGGCAGTCCACGCAGTCGCCCACGCCCTCGGCCTTGGCCTTGCCGCGCGGCTCGCCGCGCCAGTCGCGGTAGGAGACGACGAGGGAGTTCTCGTCCAGCATCGCCGCCTGGAAGCGCGGCCAGGGGCACATGTAGGTGCAGACCTGCTCCCTCGCCCAGCCGGCGAGGAGGTAGGTGGATGCGGTGAAGAGGCCGAAGAAGAAATAGACGTTGAGGCTCGCCTGCCCGGTCAGCAGGTCGCGCGTGACCGTCGGCGCGTCGTTGAAATACATGATCCAGGCACCGCCGGTGGCGGCCGAGATCAGCAGCCAGGCGCCGTGCGTCAGCACCTTCTTGCGCCACTTCTCGGCGGTCCAGGGCCCCTTGTCGAGGCGCATGCGCTCGTTCCGGTCGCCCTGGATCAGGCGCTCCACCCACATGAACAGGTCGGTCCAGACCGTCTGCGGGCAGGCGAAGCCGCACCAGACGCGGCCGAAGAGCGAGGTGGCGGCGAACAGCGCGAGCGCGCCGAGGATCAGCAGGCCGGTGAGGTAGTAGACCTCCTGCGGCCAGATCTCGAAGAAGAAGAAGTGCAGCCGGCCGGCTTCCATGTCGACGATGACGGCCTGGCCCGGCGCGTTCGGGCCGCGGTCCCACCGCAGCCAGGGCACGAGGTAGTACGCCGCGAGGCAGAGCGCGAGCACCGTCCATTTCGCCCGCCGCACCGCGCCGGAGACCGCCTTCGGATAGACCTTCTGGCGGGTGGCGTAGAGCGGCTGGTCGGGCCCGGGGGCCGCGCCGGTCGGCTTCAGATGGTCCTTGGCCGGGATCGACGTCATGGGGGGATGCTCGTGCCCTGCTCGCGGTCGGTTCGGCTCAGTTCTCGCCGCCGCCCAGCGCGTGGACGTAGACGGTGAGCATGTTGATCGTCGCCTGGTCGAGGCGCGGCCCCCAGGCCGGCATGACGCCGAGCCGCGGGTTGCCGATGAAGCGGACGATCTCCGCCTTCTCCGATCCGTTCAGCCACACGCGGTCGCCGAGGCGAGGGGCGCCGACGTCGCGGTTGCCCTCGCCGCGTTCGCCGTGGCAGCTCGCGCAGTTCTCGGCGAACAGCGCCTCGCCGCGGCCGCGTGCGGCGGCGTCGGTGGAACGGCCGCCGAGGCCGAGGACGTATTCGGTCACGTCCGACACCTGCGCCACGGTCAGCACGCCGTCGGCCACGAAGCGCGGCATGATGCTCGTCCGCTCCTCGTCGCTCTCGCCCGCGCGGATGCCGTGGGTGATGGTGGCGCGGATCGCGTCATGCGTGCCGCCCCAGATCCAGTCGTCGTCCGCCAGGCTCGGGAAGCCGCCCGGCGCGCCCTGCCCGCCCGCGCCGTGGCAGGCGGCGCAGTTGTTGGCGAAGGCGATGCGCCCGCCGGCCATGGCGAAGGCCCGCATCTCCGGGTTGGCCGCGATCTGCTGCGGCGTCGCCTCGCGGATGCGGTTCATCATCGGGGCCATGCGGGCATTCGCCTCGGCCACGTCGCCCACCACCGCCTCGCGCGCGACCCAGCCGGTGGTGCCGGTGGCGCCCTTGAAGGGGAAGGCGGGGTAGAGCACGACCCACACCGCGGCGAAGGCGATGGTCGCGTACATCACATAGAGCCACCACCGCGGGAGAGGCGTGTTCAGCTCCTTCAGCCCGTCCCACTCATGGCCGGTGGTGTCGGTGCCCGTCAGGGCATCCTTCTCGATCTTGGTCGGCATCGGATGCCACTCCTCAGGAGCGCTTGCGGGCGGAGGGGGCGGCGTCCTCGTCGCGGAACGGGATGTCGCCCGCCCGCTCGTAGGTGCCCTTCCGCCGCGGGGCCATCACGTAGAGGATGATCCCGGTGAAGAGGACGAAGAACCAGACCACCCACAGGGTGGAGAACAGCGACTGGAGCGAGGCGAGGGCGTGCATGGCTTCCCCCCTCACTGCTGCCGCAGCTGCTCGGGCGTCACGTCGCGGAACTGCACGAGCGTGCCGAGCATCTGGAGATAGGCCACCAGCGCGTCCATCTCGGTGACCGCGCCGCCCTCGCCATCGAAGGCGGACTGGCGGGCGCGGGCATAGCGGCCCTGGAAGGCGCTGCCGTCGCGGTCCGGCATCGCCTGCGCCTCGAGGTCGGCGCGGGCATTGGCGATCATCTCGTCCGTGTAGGGCACGCCCACCGCGCGCAGCGCGCGCAGGTTGCCCGCGATGCCGGAGTAGTCGAGCGGCCGGTCGAGGAAGGCGTAGGGCGGCATGACGCTTTCCGGCACCACCGCGCGCGGGCTGCGCAGATGCGCCGCCTGCCAGGCGTCCGAATAGCGGCCGCCGACGCGCGCGAGGTCCGGCCCCGTGCGCTTCGAGCCCCACTGGAAGGGATGGTCGTACATGCTCTCCGCGGCCAGGCTGTAGTGGCCGTAGCGCTCCAGCTCGTCGCGGAACGGCCGCACCATCTGGCTGTGGCAGGTGTAGCAGCCCTCGCGGACGTAGATGTCGCGGCCCGCGAGTTCGAGCGGCGTGTAGGGACGGATGCCCTGCACGCGCTCGATCGTGCTGTCCACCGTGAACAGCGGCACGATCTGCGCGAGCCCGCCGATGGAGACCGTGATGAGCGTGAGCACGCCCATCAGGATCAGGTTCTTCTCGATGATGGCGTGGGTGAACCGACGCATGGTGCGGCCTCCCTTATTCGGCCGGTGCCGGGACGGGGGCGCCGATCGGGGCGGGCGCGGGCTGGGCCGCGACCTCCTCGTTCTCGCCGCGGGTCACGGTCATCCAGAGGTTGTAGACCATGATCAGCGCGCCGCTCAGGTAGAGCAGGCCACCGAGGGTGCGGATGACGTAGTAGGGGTGCATCGCGGCGACCGTCTCGATGAACGAGTACTGGAGGAAGCCCAGCTCGTCATAGGCGCGCCACATCAGGCCCTGCAGGATGCCCGACACCCACATCGCGGTGATGTAGAGCACGATGCCCAGCGTCGCGACCCAGAAGTGCCAGGAGCACAGCCGCTCGGAATACAGCGCCTTCTTGCCCCACAGCTTCGGGAACAGCCAGTACAGCGCGCCGAAGGTCACGAAGCCGTTCCAGCCCAGCGCGCCGGAATGCACGTGGCCGATCGTCCAGTCGGTGTAGTGGCTCAGCGCGTTCACCGCCTTGATGGACATCACCGGCCCCTCGAAGGTGGCCATGGCGTAGAAGCCGACTGCGGTGACCGAGAAGCGGAGGCCGGGATTGGTGCGCAGCTTGTCCCACGCGCCCGACAGCGTCATCAGGCCGTTGATCATGCCGCCCCAGGACGGCATCCACAGCATGATCGAGAAGACCATGCCCAGCGTCTGCGCCCAGTCCGGCAGGGCGGTGTAGTGCAGGTGGTGCGGGCCGGCCCAGATGTAGAGGAAGATCAGCGACCAGAAGTGCACGATCGACAGCCGGTAGGAATAGACCGGCCGTTCCGCCTGCTTCGGGATGAAGTAGTACATCATGCCGAGGAAGCCGGCGGTCAGGAAGAAGCCCACCGCGTTGTGGCCGTACCACCACTGGATCATGGCGTCCTGCACGCCCGACGCCGCGCCGTAGCTCTTGCCCGACCAGTCGACGGGCAGCGCCAGGTTGTTGCCGATGTGCAGCATCGCGACCGTGACGATGAAGGCCAGGTAGAACCAGTTCGCCACGTAGATGTGCGGCTCCTCGCGCCGCAGCAGCGTGCCGCCGAAGGCCACCAGGTAGTGGACCCACAGGACCGTCAGGAACAGGTCCACGTACCACTCCGGCTCGGCGTATTCCTTCCCCTGGGTCACGCCCATGACGTAGCCGAGCGCGGCGGTGACGATGAAGAACTGGTAGCCCCAGAACAGGAACCACCCCATCGGCTCGCCGCCGAACAGCCGCGCGCGGCAGGTGCGCTGCACGACGTAGAGGCTGGTGCAGAGCAGCGCGTTGCCGCCGAAGGCGAAGATCACGGCGCTGGTGTGCACCGGGCGGAGCCGCCCGAAGGTGGTCCATTCGAGGTCGAGGTTCAGCAGCGGCCAGGCCAGCTGCGAGGCGATCAGCACGCCCACCAGGAATCCCGCGACGCCCCAGAAGACGGTCGCGATCGCGAAGGCGCGGATCGGCGCCTCCACATAAGGCTCTGACCGCGTGACGCTGGCTGCAGGAGCCAGGTCCGCGGTAGTGCCGACATGAGCCATTGGGTCGGTCTCCCCTGCGCACGCACAGGTCGCGGACCGACCAGGCGTCAGGGGCGCAGAGAACACGGGGCCGGGCCGCGCGTCCTTGATGCGGATCAAGTCCGCGTGCACCGCAGCACGAACGCTCCGGGGGCGGACCGGAACGGCCGCGGCGGCGGTCCGCAGTCGGGTCCAGGGACCCTCCCAACGCGTCAACTTCCTGCCGGACGCCGTCCTGCTGTAGGCTGCGCGCAAGCGGGGAAAGTTCCCCAGGAGGGACCGAGAATGAACATCGACGCGATCCCGGCACCCGCCCCCGCGGCGGTGCGCATCCACCACGTCGCCCCCGACCGCCCCTGGACATGGCTCGCCGCCGGCTGGCGCGACCTGATGGCCGCGCCGCATGTCGGCTTTTTCTACGGCGCGGCGGTCGTCGCGGCGGGCTGGGTGGTGGTGATCATGCTGCTCCAGATGGGCGCCGCCTGGGCCGTGCTGCCGGCGACGGCGGGCTTCTTCCTGATCGCCCCCCTGCTCGGCGCCGGCATCTACGAGACCAGCCGCAGGCGCGAGAGGGGCGAGGACGCCTCCCTGCCGGCGGCCTTCGCCGCGTTCCGCCGCAACGGGCCGCAGCTTGCGCTGATGGGGGCGCTGCTGACCATCATCCACCTGTTCTGGGTGCGGATGGCGGGGCTGCTTTTCGCGGTGTTCTTCGGCCTCGGCTTCAGCCCGGCGATCGAGACGCTGCCGACCGCGCTGCTGCGGTCGGACCACCTGCTGCCCTTCCTGGTCATCGGCACCGGGATCGGCTTCGTGCTCGCCACCGCCGCCTTCGCCGTCTCCGCCGTGTCGATCCCGATGCTGGTGGACCGCGACATCACCGCGATGGAGGCGGTGATGGTGTCGATGAAGGCGACGGCGGAGAACTGGCGCGCCATGGCCTTCTGGGCCGGGCTGATCGTGGTCTTCACCGCGATGGCGCTGGTGCCGTTCTTCCTCGGCCTCGCGCTCGTGCTGCCGCTGGTGGGGCATGCCACCTGGCATGCCTACCGGGACCTGGTGCGGTAGCGTCCGCGCGCCGCGTCAGCCGAACAGCAGGTCGCCCGGGCGGAACGCCACCAGCCCGGGCCGTTCGATCGCCAGACCCATGCCCCCCGGCAGCGGCAGCCAGGCCCCCCAGGCCGCGACCTCCAGCGCCGCATTGACCGCCGCGGCATCCGCATGGCCGGTGCGCGACAGCAGCAGCCGGTCCTCGCCCGGCGCGAAGTCGCGCAGCACGTCCCGCCCCTGCCCCACGCCCACCACGAACAGGTCCGCGCCCGCCCCGCCGAGCAGCGTGTCGTCGCCGCCGCCGCCTTCCAGCGTATCCGCGCCCGCGCCCCCGCGCAGCAGGTTGGGACCGTCGCTGCCGGCGATGCGGTTGGCGCCCGCATTGCCGGTGCCCCAGGCGGTGGCGCCGAGCAGGACCAGCGTCTCCACCTCCGCCGGCAGCGCGTATCCGCCGCCGGGGATCAGAGCCCGCACCGTGTCGGCGCCGCCGCCGGGTTCCTCCAGCACCAGGTCGCGCGGCGAATCGACCAGGTGCAGGTCATCCCCCTCGCCCCCGGACAGCCATGCCGCGGCGCCCCCGTCCCCGGTCGCGTCGAGCGTATCGGCCCCGGCGCCGCCGCGCAGTTCCACCCCGCCCCCGGCACCCGCGCGGAGAAGGTCGTCACCCTCGCCGCCATCCAGCCGGTCCCCTGCACCGCCGAGCAGCGTGTCCGCGCCCGCCCCGCCCAGCAGCAGGTCCTCGCCCGCGCCGCCATCCAGCAGGTCCGCGCCCTCGCCGCTCCAGGCGGTGTCCCGCCCATCCCCGCCCGCCAGGGTGTCGGCCTCCGCGCCCCCGAACAGCAGGTCGTCCCCGGCCTCGCCGGCCAGCCGGTCCGCGCCCCCCCCGCCGGACAGCAGGTCCGCCCCCTCCCCGCCCGCCAGCAGGTCCGCGCCCTCCCCGCCCGAGAGGAGGTCGGATTGCGATGCACCCGCCAGCGTGTCGTCCTCCGCGCCGCCTTCCAGCGTGTCGGCCTCCGCGCCGCCTTCCAGCCGGTCCGCCCCCGCGCCGCCAAGCACCAGGTCCGCCCCCTCGTCGCCCGCCAGCGTGTCCGCGTCCGTTCCCCCCTCCAGCGTGTCGGCGCCTGCCTCGCCCTCGACCAGGTCGGCGCCGGCACCGCCCAGCAGCCGGTCCGCGCCCTCGCCGCCCCGCATGGTGTCGCCGGCAGCGGCGCCGTCGAGCGTGTCGTCCCCGGCGAGGCCCAGCAGCAGGTTGGCGGCGTCGTTGCCGGCCAGCAGGTCGGCCAGCGCGCCGCCGGTGGCGGAGATGGCGCCCGCGCCGTCCCGCAGGCGCAGCCGCTCGAACCCGGCCGGGATGGTGAAGGACAGCGTGACGACGAGTTCGTCGAGGCCCTCCCCCGGCAGTTCCACCACCAGGTCGGCCGCGTCCTCGTGGATGTAGCTGTCGTCGCCGGGGCCGCCGGCCAGCGTGTCCGCGCCGGCGCCGCCTTCCAGCGTGTCAGCGCCGGCGCCGCCCGAAAGCCAGTCCCCGGCGTCGCCGCCCGTCAGCCAGTCGTCGCCGGGGCCGCCATCCAGCAGGTCGGCTTCCGTGCCGCCGTCCAGCGTGTCGGCGCCCGCGGCGCCGCGCAGCGTGTCGGTGCCGCCGGCGCCGAACAGCCGGTCCGTCCCCTCGCCGGCATCGAGGCTGTCGGCGCCGTTGCCGCCATCGAGGAAATCGGCTCCCGCCTCGCCCAGCAGGGTGTCGGCATCGGCGCCGGCGCGGAGGGTGTCGTTGCCCTCCCCGCCCGCCAGCAGGTCGGCGCCGGTGCCGCCGACCAGCAGGTCGCCCTCCGCGCCGCCCCGCAGCAGGTCGGCGCCCGCGCCGCCATCCAGCGCGTCCCCCGCCGCCCCGCCTTCCAGCGTATCGGCCCCGTCGAACCCCTGGAGGAGGTCGGCGCCGCCATGGCCGAGCAGCCAGTCCGCGCCCGCGCCGCCCTGCATGGTGTCGGCCTCCAGCGTGCCGTCCTGCGGCGGCACGTCGCGCGCGGCGGGGGGCAGGACCGCGATGGCGAGCGTGAAGGCGGCCGTGTTGAGGCCGTCCGACACCTCGACCAGCACGTCGCGCTGCGTGCCGGCCAGGGCCAGCAGGTCGACCCCGGGGCGCAGCTTCAGCGTGGCGCCGATGATCTCGAAGAAGGCCGCGTCCGGCCAGGCGACGGCGTAGTCGAGCGGCCCGTCGGTGTCCGGGTCCTCGGCCAGCAGCGTCCCGACGACGCCACCGACGTCGTTCGCAGCCACGCTGCCGCCAAGGGCGAAGCGCAGCGCCTGAGGCGGCGTGTCGTCGATGCCGAGGAGCGCGACCTCGTAGCCGCCGGGCAGGTCCTGCCAGCCCGCCGCGGTGCGGGCCGCCAGGCCGAAGCGGAAGATGGCGGGGCCGAGGCGTTCGGCATCGAAGGCCTCGGCGGGGGTGATGAGGACGATGCCGGCGGACAGGGTGGCGACGAAGCGCGCCGCGTCGGGGCCGGTCAGCGCAACCTCGACCACGCCGGGGGACGGGCGCAGTTCCGCCACCCAGTCGCCCGGCCGCGCATCTTCGAAGATCGTCGCCGGCACGATGCCCGTGACCGATGCCGGCGCGGTGCCGGACATCGGCCGCGTCCCGTCCTGGTGACCGGCCAGGGTTAGGGCAGCGCCGGTTTCCCGCTGGTTACGACAGGGCCGGACAGGCCGTCACAGCGCCAGGTTCCACGCCATGCCCGCCAGCACCACGCCGTTCAGCGCGAAGAGCGCCGCGGCGGCAAGCTGCAACCCCTGCCCCGCGCGGCGCAGGAACAGCCGGCCGAGCAGCGCGACCCCGACCAGCGCCGGGACGGTGCCGACCACGAAGGCGGCCATGGCGATGGCGCCAGCCAGCGCGCTGCCGGTCGCCGCCGCCCCGGCCAGCGCGGCATAGAGCAACCCGCAGGGCAGGGCCGACAGCATCAGGCCGAGCATCACGCCCCGCCCCCCGGTCGGCGAGGCCAGCAGCGGCGCCATCCGCCGCCCAAGCGCCGCGCCTGGTGCCGGAAGCCGGACCGGCATCCGCGGCAGCCATGCCCGCCAGGACGCCGGCAGCCGGGTGGAGGCCTGCACCAGCATCAGCAGCGCCGCCGCGGCCAGCAGCGCCGCCAACAGGAAGCGCATGCCCGACAGTCCCGTCACCAGCCCCGCCGTGCCGCCCGCGAGCGCGCCGAGCAGCGAATAGCCGATCATCCGCCCGGCATGGTACGGCAGCAGCGCCGCGCCCGAGAGCCGCGCCAGCATCCCGCCCCCCGCCGCGTGGTCCGCCAGCGCGCCGGACTGGGCGATGACGAAGGGCGCGCACATCCCGGCGCAATGGGTCAGCCCACCCGCCAGCCCCGCCAGGAACAGGGCAAGCGCCACCGCCGGCAGGCCGCCGGGCCCGATCGCGGTCAGGTCGTGAAGGCAGTTCGCGAGCATCGGAGCCTTCCTACAGGGGAAGGCCAGCGTCGTCCTTGCGGTGCATCAACCGCCGGCACGCCTCGGCGCCGCCCACGGGCCGCACAACCCGCAAAGGTTGTGCGATCACGGAACCGTGAAATTTAGGGTTGACGGGGCGGTCAATGAAACCCTAGGTAGGAATACTGTATACGCTTTGAACGCGGATATGGAGGGGATCGCCCCAAGGGGCACACCGGCAACCGCTGCGATCCGACCCCCGCTCGGACGCGACATCGAGGATCAGGAATGACCCAGGCCGCCAGCACGGGGCTCACCGCCCTGCCCGAGACCCTGCGCGCTTCGTCGGTGCAGGACAGCAACAATTCGGCCGCTGCCGGCCACGCCACGGAAATCGGCCAGGGCGCCGACGAGCTGGTGCTGAAGGTCAGCGGCGAATCCTGGCAGGGCGACGCGCAGTTCACCGTGCATGTGAATGGCGAGCAGGTCGGCGGCGTCCTCACCGCCGTCACGCAGCACGGCGACGGCAGCGACACCGTCACCCTGCGCGGCGACTGGGGCGCCGATGCGAAGGTCAGCGTGGCCTTCTTGAACGACGGCTGGGGCGGCACGGCCGACACCGACCGCAACCTCCACATCGACGCCGCCAGCTACAATGGCGAGGCCATCGCCGGCGCGGCCCGCACGCTCTGGACCGAGGAGAGCGTCACGCTGACCGCCGGCACGCCCCCGGCCGATGGCGGCACGGCCCCGCCGGCGCAGGGCGCCGACGAGCTGGTGCTGAAGGTCAGCGGCGAATCCTGGCAGGGCGACGCGCAGTTCACCGTGCAGGTGAATGGCGAGCAGGTCGGCGGCGTCCTCACCGCCGTCACGCAGCACGGCGACGGCAGCGACACCGTCACCCTGCGCGGCGACTGGGGCGCCGATACGAAGGTCAGCGTGGCCTTCTTGAACGACGGCTGGGGCGGCACGGCCGACACCGACCGCAACCTCCACATCGACAGCGCCAGCTACAACGGCGAGGCCATCGCCGGCGCGGCCCGCACGCTCTGGACCGAGGGGAGCGCTACGCTGACCGCCGGCGCGCCCCCCGCCGACGGCGGCGAAGCGGATGGCGGCGAGGTCGATGCCGGGCAGCCCCCGGGAGATGCGGGCGGCAGCACGGGCGGCGGCACGCCCCCGACCGGCGGCGCGACGCCGGACGGCTACACCCTCGTCCTCGCCGACGACTTCTCGGACGGCTACTCCACCGCCACCTGGGGCAACCCCTACCACGGCAGCGTCTATTGGAACGGCGCCTTCACCTGGAACGCCGACGACGTGGCGGTGCGCGACGGCGAGATGCAGGTGACCATCACGCAGCAGGATGACGGCAACTGGACCGCGGGGGGCTTCAACTCCTTCACCGCCGGGCACACGATCACCTACGGGAAGATCGAGTTCGACGCGAAGGTCCCCGACCACCAGGGCACGATGACCGCCATCCTCACCTGGCCGTCGAGCGACAACTGGCCGCGCGACGGGGAGATCGACATCCTCGAGACCCCGTTCAGCGAGAACATGTTCTCGACCCACTACGAGGGCCCGAACGGGGAGCACTACTTCGACTCCATCCGCTCCTCGACCTACGACGCCTCGGAATGGCACCACTACGAGGTGACCTGGCTGCCGGACAGCCTGACCATCGAGGTGGACGGCCAGGTGATGGCGCACTGGACCGATCCGGCGGAAATCCCGGACGTGCCGCACGGCTTCGGCGCCATGGGCTTCGTCGGCAGCGACGCCGACACCTGGATGGGCGGCGCGCCGGACGGCAGCACGCCGGGGCAGGTGACCATCAGCCTCGACAACGTGCGGATGTACCAGGCCGACGGCATCTTCTGACGCCGAAGGGGGCCGGGCGGCGCGCCGCCCGGCCCCATCCCTCACAGCCTGCCCCGGACCGTCCAGAGCTCCGGGAAGAAGTGCTTCTCCAGCACGCCGCGAAGATAGCCCACGCCTGCGCTGCCGCCCGTCCCCGGGCGGCCGCCGATGATGCGCTCCACCGTGCTCAGGTGGCGGAAGCGCCAGGTGCGGAAGGCGTCCTCCAGGTCCACCAGCTCCTCGGCCAGCTCGTAGAGGTCGAAGTGCCGCTCCGCGTCGCGGTAGACCTCGGCCCAGGCGGCCTCCACGCCGGGGTCGGGCGCGTGGGGCTGCGTCACGTCCCGCTCCAGCACATGCGCGGGCACCGCCAGGCCGCGCCGCGCCAGCAGGCGCAGCGCCTCGTCATAGATGCCAGGCGCGCGGAAGGCCTCGTCCAGCAGCGCCGCGATGTCGGCGCGGTGGCGGTGCGGCTTCAGCAGGAAGGCGTCCCGCGCGCCCATGCGGATCTCCAGCAGCCGGTACTGCCAGGACTGGAAGCCCGAGGAACTGCCGAGGCTGGGGCGGAAGGCCAGGTAGTCATGCGGGGTCATGGTGGTCAGCACCTCCCACGCCTCGACCATCTGCTTCTGGATGCGGCCGATGCGGGCGGTGGCCTTGAAGGCGGGGCGCAGGTCGTCGGCGCGCAGGCACTCCATGGCCAGCGCCATCTCATGCGCCATCAGCTTCATCCACAGTTCCTGGACCTGGTGGATGACGATGAACAGCATCTCGTCATGCTGCCCCGACAGCGGCTTCTGCGCCGCGAGAAGGGCATCGAGGCCCAGGTAGTCGCCATAGCTCATCCGGCGGGAGAAGTCGGTCTCGATCCCCCCCGGTGCCGCGCCATCCGCCCTGTCGTCCATCGGGACATCCTCCGCCCCCTCCTATCTGGTGCGGCGGCGGCCCGACGCCACATGCGACAGGCCATGCTCGACCTCCGCCCGCATTTCTCCCGATTCCTCGCCGCCGAGCCGGGGCGGCTGCACTTCGCCGCGCACAGCCACCACCCCTGGCCCGACGCCACCCGAGACGCGCAGGTCGAGGCCTGGGACACCGCCGCGCGACTGCAGGACGCGAAATGGGAGGAGGTGCTGGGCCCGGTGCTGGCCGACTGCCGTGCCCTGGTGGCGGCCGAGCTTCGCCTGCCCGACCCCGCCACCCTGGTCTTCGCCCCCAGCACGCATGACTTCCTGCTCCGCATCCTCTCATCCCTGCCCGTGGGCCGCCCGCCCCGCGTACTGGCGACGGATGCCGAGTTCCACAGCCTCACCCGCCAGCTTGCCCGCCTGGAGGAGGAAGGGCTGGTGCAGGTGACCCGCGTGCCGGCCGCGCCGCATGCCACCTGCCTCGAGCGCCTGGTCGCGGCGGCGCGCGGCGGTTTCGACCTGGTCTGGGTGAGCGAGGTGCTGTTCTCATCCGGCTTCGCCCTGACGGGGCTGGAGGCGCTGGCCGGGGCGGCCGGCGAGGCGGTGCTGGTCCTCGACGGCTACCACGCCTTCATGGCGCGCCCGGTCGACCTCTCGCGGCTCGCGGCGCGCGCCTTCTACACCGCGGGCGGCTACAAATACGCGATGGCGGGCGAGGGATGCTGCTTCCTGCACTGCCCGCCCGGCTGGCTGCCGCGTCCGCGCGCCACCGGCTGGTACGCCGCCTTCGGCGCGCTGGCGGCCACCGGGCGCGAGGTCGGCTACGCCGATGATGGCTGGCGCTTCATGGGCGCGACCTTCGACCCTTCGGGCCTGTATCGCCTGCGGGCCGCGCTGCGCTGGGTCCGCGCCCAGGGCCTGACGGCGGCGGCGATCCACGCCCACGCCCATGCGCTGCAACGCCGCTTCGCCGCGGGGCTGGAGGGGACGGGGCTGGACGCGTCGCAACTGGTGGTGCCGCTGGACGAACCGCGCCGCGGCAACTTCCTGACCTTCGACCTGGCCGATGCCGGCGCATGGCAGGCGCGGCTGGAGGCGGCGCGCATCGTCACCGACCGCCGCGGCACGCGCCTGCGCTTCGGCTTCGGGATCTACCAGACCGCGGAGGAGGTGGACGCCCTGCTGGCGCGGCTGCGTGGCCTGCAACGCCAGGTGGATGCCGACGCCGCCGCGCGCCCCCTCCCCCGCTTGCGGGGATGACCCGGCCGGGGGCACGAAGTCCGCATGCCATCCCTTCCCCTCGCGCTCACCATGGGCGAGCCCGCCGGCATCGGCGGGGAGATCGCGGCCAAGGCCTGGGCCGCCACGCGCGCGGGCGCGGTGCCCTTCTTCTTCCTCGGCGATCCGGCGCTGATCCGCGGCGTGCCCCATGCCGTGATCGCCGCACCCGAGGATGCGGCTGCCGCCTTCCCGCGCGCGCTGCCGGTGCTGCCGCTGCGCCTTGCCGCGCCCGCCCTGCCCGGACGGCCCGATGCCGCCAACGCGCCCGCCGTCATCGCCTCCATCGAGCAGGCGGTCGGCTTCGCCAAATCGGGCCGCGCCGGGGCGGTGGTGACCAACCCGATCCAGAAATCCGTCCTCGCCGCCGCGGGCTTCCCGCATCCCGGCCATACCGAGTTCCTGGGCGAGCTGGCGGGCACCGGGCAGACGCCGGTGATGATGCTGGCCTGCCCCGGGCTGCGGGTCGTGCCGGTCACCGTCCACCTGTCGCTGCGGGACGCCATCGCCCGACTGACCACGGCCATGATCGTGGAGCACGGGATGCTGGTTGCGGCGGCGCTGCGCGAGGATTTCGGCCTTCCCCGCCCGCGCCTCGTCCTCGCCGGACTGAACCCGCATGCGGGGGAGGACGGCACGATGGGGCGCGAGGACATCGAGGTCGTCGCCCCCGCCGTCGCGCGGCTGCGCGCCGCGGGCATCGACGCGCGCGGCCCGCTGCCGGCGGACACGCTGTTCACGCCGCGCGCGCGGGCGGGATATGACTGCGCGCTCGGCATGTACCACGACCAGGCGCTGATCCCGATCAAGACGATCGACATGGATGGCGGCGTGAACGTCACTCTCGGGCTGTCCATCGTGCGCACCAGCCCGGACCACGGCACCGCTCTCGACATCGCCGGGCAGGACCGCGCCGACCCGGGCAGCCTGGTCGCCGCCCTGCGGATGGCGGCGGAAATCGCGGCATCGCGCGCGAAGGGGACCACCGGATGAGGCTGTCCATCAACATCGACCATGTCGCGACGCTGCGGAACGCCCGCGGCGGGTCGCACCCCGACCCGCTCGCCGCCGCGCTGGCGGTGCTGGAGGCGGGCGCCGACGGCATCACCATGCATCTGCGCGAGGACCGGCGCCATGTGCGCGACGCCGATGTGGAACGCGTGCGCGCCGCCATCGCCGCGCCGCTGAACTTCGAGATGGCGGCGACCGCGGAGATGGTGGCCATCGCCGAACGCCTGCGCCCCGCCGATTGCTGCATCGTGCCGGAGAAGCGGGCGGAACTGACCACCGAGGGCGGGCTCGACGTGACGCGCGCCGGCCCATTCCTGGCCGAGGCGGTGGCGCGCTGCAACGCCGCCGGCATCCGCACCTCCATCTTCGTCGAGGCCGATCCCCGCCAGATCGAGGCCGCGGCGCGGCTCGGCGCGCGCGCGGTCGAGCTGCACACCGGCGCCTTCGCCGATGCGGCGCCGGCCGACCGTCCCGCCCATCTCGCCCGCCTGCGGGACGGCGCGCGCGCCGCGGCGGCGAACGGGCTCGCCTGCCATGCCGGCCACGGCCTCGCCTACGACACCATCCAGGACATCGCCCGCATCCCCGAGGTCGACGAGGTGTCGATCGGCCATTTCCTGGTCGGCCAGGCGGTGTTCGAGGGGCTGCCGGGCGCGGTGCGGCGGATGAAGACGCTGATCGCGGAGGTCAGGGGGTAGCGCGGCGGTATCGCCCCTCCCCGCCCACCGCGTCCCCGGCCGGCGGGTGGCCTATCCCTTCCGGCCCGCCTGCCACTTCGCCTCCTCGGCGTATTGCCGGTGGAAGATCCCGCCGCGGCGGCCCAGCAGCTGCTCGAAGGTGCCCATCTCGGCGATGCGGCCGCCATCCAGCACGATGATCCGGTCGGCATGGCGGATAGTGGACAGGCGGTGGGCGATGACGATGCGCGTCGCCGGCAGGTCCCGCACCGCCCGCATGGTCGCGCGCTGGGTGACGTTGTCGAGCGCGCTGGTCGCCTCGTCCAGGACGAGCACGGCGGGCTTCTGCAGCAGCGCGCGCGCCAGCAGCAGCCGCTGCACCTGCCCGCCCGACAGCACGCGCGCCGCATCCGTCAGCATCGTCTCGAGCCCCATCGGCATGGCGCGGACATCGGCACCGAGCGCGGCGCGGTCCAGCGCGCGCCACACCTCCTCCTCGGCGGCGTCGGTCAGCCCGCGCACGGCGTCGCGCAGGCTGCCCGGCGGCACCCGGCCGGCTTGCAGCACCGTCGCCACCTGCCGCCGCAGCACCGCGAGGTCGAGCCCCCGCAGGTCGTGCCCGTCGAGGTAGATCGCGCCCGAGGCCGGCTCCTCCAGCCCCAGCAGCAGCCGCACCAGCGTGGACTTGCCCACGCCGGACCGGCCGACGATCGCCACGAACTCCCCCGCCTCGATCCGCAGCGACAGCCCCGCGAAGACCGGCGCCTCCGCGCCCGGGTAGCGGAAAGTGACGTTCGACAGCTCCACCTGCCCGGCGAGCCGGCCGGGATCGACGCGGCCGGCATCGCCTTCCGGCACCGCATCCATCAGCGGCCGGGCGAACTTGACGCTCGGGATCAGGAACCACAGGCCGAACATCGCCTTGCCCAGCTGCGTCCCCGCCGCCACCATCAGCCCATAGGCCGAGATGAAGGTCATCACCGCCGCCAGGCTCGGTGGCGCCTGGCCCGGCTCCACCCGCTGCATCATCGCGATGATGAAGAAGGCGCCGGCGGTGGACAGCACCGCGAAGCCCGCCGCGAAGGCGTCATAGGCGTTGCCGATGCGCCGCGCCGCGGTCATCCGCCGGCGCATCTCCGCGAAGCGCGTGGCCCAGACGCCCTGCGCCCGCGCCTCCGCCCCCGACAGGCGCAGCTTCACCACGCCGGAGACGATCTGGAACACCATCGCATCCGCCAGGCCCGACAGGGACTCGCCGGTCGCGAAGGCGCGCGCCTGGAGCCAGCCGAACAGGTTCGCCACCCCTATCTGCACCAGCAGCAGGCCGAGCGCGATGCCCGCCGCGACCGGCTGCGACAGCAGCATCATCGCGGTGGAGGACAGGATGGTCGCGACCGCGGTGGCCAGCACGAAGGCGAACATGCGCAGCTGCGCCGCGATGCCGACCGCCGACGCCGCGCGCCCCGATGTCTCCCCAACCGTCTGCTTCGTGAAGGTGGCAAGCGGCAGGCGCAGCACGCGGTCCCACACCGCGGCATGCAGTGCCGGGCCGGCCCGCGCCTCGATCCGCGCGCGCGCGATGGCGCCGCCGATCTGCGCGACCCACCCCACCCCCGCCACCAGCCCCAGCGCGACGCCGAGCTGCGCGAGTTCCGGCAGGTGCCCGCCGGGAATGAGCAGCGAGAAGGCGACGCCGGTGGCCAGCGGCACCGCCTGGCCGAGCGCGGCGCCGAGCAGCAGCAGCGCGACCAGCGCCGCCACGTCGCCGCCGCCCCGCTCCATCCCCGCCGCCAGCAGGTCCATCATCGTCAGCTTCCGGCGGGGCAGCGGCAGCAGCGGCGCCTGCGCCACCGGCCGCAGCGTGGCCGCCAGCGCCGCATCCACCGGCTGCGGCGCCGCGCCCGCGGCATGCATCCGGTAGCCCCCGCGCCGGCGCAGCAGCGCGACCGGCGTGCCGTCGGTGCGATGGCCGAGCAGCGGCCCCTGGTCGGCGCCCCACCAGCCCGGCTCCAGCCGCACCGGGCGCAGCGCCAGGCCCGTCGCGCGCGCCAGCTCCTCCAGCGTCGGCACCGCGTCCACGTCGATGCGCCTGACCCGCACCGGCCGCTTCGCCCGCAACCCGAACTCGGCCGCGACCAGGCGGAAGACCGGCATCAGCGGGTCGCCGTCCGCCGCCGCGCCGCCTTCGGCCGGCGCGACGCCGAGGATGCTGCCGAAGGCCGCCGCCTGCTCCGCCTCCGCCTCCGCATCGCGGGCGTTGCGGAGCCGCAGGCGGTTGATCTCGTCCGCCGCGTCGAGCGCGAGCGCGGCGGGCAGCGCGCCGAGGCACGCCTCGTTGAAGGCGGCAAGGCCCGCTTCCCAGTCCGGGTCCGCCACCGCCTCGGCCGCCGGCACCGCCTGCGCGGTGCCCCCGCCCCCGGTCAGCCAGGCCTCGGCCGGCAGGGGCACGAGGCCGGAGACGCGTTCCAGGCCGAACAGCAGGAAGCTGCCGCCCTGCAACCGCGCCCAGGCCGGCCGCCCCCGCGCCGCGAGCGTGGCGCCCGCGCCGGGCCGCAGCACCGGCCCGCCTTCCGCCAGCGCCAGATCGGCCCGCGGCCGCGGCGACATCGGCCGCGCGATCCCCTCCGCCAGCGCCCGCGTCCAGGCCGCGACGGCATCCGCCAGCCGCCGCCCCGGTTCCGGCTGGGCCAGCAGCCAGGGCAGGTCGAAGTCCTGGAGCTGCGTCTCCGCCGTGCCGACGGCGATGACCACGCCCCCCGCATCGTCGGTGCCGAGCCCGCAGAGCATCCCGCCCATCGGCACGGTGCCGAGGAAGCGCCGGCTGCCTTCCTGCGCCGGGCCGGGCGGCGGGCGCTGGAGGAACAGCGACACCTCCCCCGCCGCGACCAGCCAGCGCCGGCCGGGCTCGTGCAGCATCAGCGGCGCATGGGCGGGCAGCGGCAGGGTGGGCGGCGGGGGCGCGGCCGCGCCCTCGGGCGCCGGGACGCCGGGGTCAGCCATGGGCGAGCATGGCGCGGAACGGCCCCTCCGCCGCGGCGAGGTCCTCGGGCCGGCCGCGCTGCACGATCCGGCCGCGCTCCATCACGATCACCTCGTCGCAGTCGCGCACCAGGTTCAGCCGGTGCGCCACGATCAGCATGGTGCAGCCGCGGCGGCGCAGGTTCCGCATCAGCATCGCCTCGGTGCGGTTGTCGAGCGCGGCCGTCGCCTCGTCCAGCACAAGGATCGAGGGGTCGGTCGCCAGCGCGCGGGCCAGTTCCATGCGCGCGCGCTGGCCGCCCGACCAGTTGCGCCCCTCCTCCGCGACCGGGCCGGCATAGCCGCCGCGGCGCGCCAGGATGTCGGCGTGCACCACCGCGTCCTGCGCGCATTCAACCAGGCGCTCATCGGCCAGCGTCGCGTCCCACATGGCGATGCCGTCGCGCACCGTGCCGTCGAACAGAAAGCCCTGCTGGTCCACCACCGCGACCTCGCGCCGCAGCTCCGCGCGGGGGATCGCCTCGATGTCGCGCCCGTCCAGCAGCACCCCCCCCGACCAGGGGCGGTAGAGCCCCGCGATCAGCAGCGCCAACGTGGACTTGCCCGACCCCGACCCGCCGACGATGCCGAGCCGCCGCCCCGGCTCGATGACGAGCGAGACGCGGTCGAGCAGCGGCGGCTCCAGCCGGCTGTGGCCGAAGGTGACCTCCCGCAGCTCCACATGGCCTGCGAAGCGCGCGGCGGCGGCGCGCGCCGGGGGCTGCGCGAACTCCGCGGCCAGCGGATGGTGCAGCGTGTCCTCGAGCAGGGTGAGGTTCGCCTTCGCGTCCTGCATCTGCGTCGCCACGCCGACCAGCATCGTCACCGGTCCCATGAAGGCCATGGCCAGCGCCTGGAAGGCGACCAGCTGGCCGACCGTCATCTCCGCCGCCATGATCCGCGCCCCCCCCACCACCAGCACCGCCGCGGCGGCGAGGATGGCGATGAAGCCGGGCAGCCCTTCCAGCACCGCGCGCCGCAGCGCGAGCCCCTGGGTGAGGTTGGCGACCGCCGCGCGCGACCCCGCGAGCTGCGCCAGCAGCATCCCTTCCGTGCCCGAGGCGCGGTAGGTCTCGATCATCTGCAGGCCCTGCTTCGCAAGGCCGTCGGTCCGCAGCGTGCGCGACAGCAGGCGCTGGTTGTCGTCACTGAGCGACCGCGCGAGCCAGGCGAGGGCCGCGAGGTTGACGCCCGCGGCCAGCACCACGATGGCGGTCAGCCCGACATCGTAGACCGCCATCACCGCCGCGTAGATCGCCGCCTGGATCAGCCCGAGCAGCCCCCGCCCCGCATCGCCCGAGACGAGCCGCGCGATGCGGTCGTTCAGCAGCACGCGCCCGGCCACGTCGCCCGGGTGGCGCTGCGCGAAGAAGCCCACCGGCAGCCGCGTCAGCCTCTCCAGGAAGCGGGCGGAGCCGGCGACGGAAAGCCGCGTCTCGAGCCGCAGCAGCGTGTCCAGTTGCAGCCAGGTCAGCAGGACCATCACGACCGCGGTGCCGGCCATGCCGAGCAGCAGCGGCCGCAGCCAGTCATGGAAGCCGCCCACCAGCACGTCGTCCACGAAGACCTGGCTGAAGGCCGGCACCAGCAGCGAGGGCACCATCAGCAGCAGGCTGACGCCGAGCGCGTAGCCGAAGCTCGCCTCGTTGCCGAGAAGCCGGCGGCGGATCCCGGCGATGGCACGCGGGGCCTCGCCACCCGGCCGGAAGGCGGGCCCGGGCGACAGCGTGATGACGACGCCCGTCAGGTTGCGGTCCAGCTCCTCGATCGGGACGCGCCGCGGGCCGGTGGCGGGGTCGTTCAGCCAGGCGTGGCGCGGCCCGATCCCCTCCACCACCACGAAGTGGTTCATCCCCCAATGCGCGATGAGGGGCAGCTCCATCTCCGGCAGGTGCGCGGGCTCGATGCGGAAGGCCTGCACCTCCATCCCGTAGCCGCGCGCGGCCTTCGCCACATGGCTCGCCCGGCTGCCATCGCGCGAGACGCCGCAGGCCAGCCGCAGCTCCTCGAGCGGGACGAAGCGGCCGTGATGGGCAAGGATGATGCCGAGCGCCGCCGCGCCGCATTCCACCGCCTCCATCTGGAGCACGGTGGGCGTGCGGACGCGCCGCGCCCGCGCCGCCGCCGCGCCCTGCCCGCCCGTCACGGCGCCGCCGCTTCGGCGTTGCGCGTCAGCCAGCCGCGCAGCGCGGGGAAGGCGAGGCCGATGAGGCGGACGGAGCGGACGGTGAATTCGCCATCCGCCAGCGTGCCGCTCTCGATCGCGAATTCCGGGCCGGCGGCGGTGGACCAGCGCAGGCCGCTGCGCGTCGCCGGGTCGGCCTCCAGCGCCACCTCCACCTCGAAGGGCGTGCCGCCGAAGGCGGTGGTGAAGCTGCGCACCAGACCGTCGTTCTGCAACGTCCGCAGCAGGCCGGCGGAGGAGGCCGGGGTGTCGGCCACGCGGGCGACGCGGCCGAAGACGAAGCCGTGCTCCTCCCGCCGGGTGGAGGAGGGCGAGACCTCGACCCGCATCCCCGGCGACAGCCGCTTGCCGTCCTGCGCCCCGACATAGAGGATCGCGACCGGCGCGCCGCGGCCGCCCTCGGGGTCGCGTTCGATGGTCAGCAGCGGCGTGCCGCGGGTGACCACCTGGCCCGGATTGGCCTTCGCCTCCACCACGCGGCCGGCGAAGGGGGCGAGCACGGCGCCGAGGCGGGTGAGGCGTTCGCGCAGCGCCTCCACCTGCCGCCCCGTCTCGTCCTGGCGGCGCTCGGCCTCCAGCACCTCGCGCTCGCGCTGGGTGCGCTTCAGCTGCTGGTCGAGCACGAGCTGCTGGCGTTCGTTCTGCGCCCCCGCGATCTGCTCGCGCACCTGGAAGACCTCGACGCGGGAGAACAGGAAGCGGTCGCGGTTCACGAGGTTCTGCTGGCTGAGCCCGCGCAGCACCTCCTCCCTCTCCCGCATCATGCCGAGCCTGTCTTCAAGCAGTCGCAGCGTCTGCACCAGCGCGGCGTCGCGGGCGACGCGGAAGGCATCCGCCGCCGCCTCCTCCCGCGCGTGGAAGGCGCGAAGCTCGCGCAGCTGGCGCATCGCGTCGGCGGCCTGGCCCTCGGCCAGGGCGAGCTGGAGGCGAACCTCGGACTGGTCGACCATCGCCACCGGCGCGCCCGCCTCCACCCGCTGCCCCGGGCGGGCCAGCAGGCGGTCGATCCGGCCATCGGTGTCGGCGACCACGTCCACCACGCCGCCCGGCGGCAGCAGGATGCCCCTGCCCTGGACCTTAACCGGCACGTCGACCAGCGACGCCCAGACGAGTCCGACCAGCGCCATGGCGAACAGCGCGGCACCCACGGCCCAGGTCCAGGGCCGCATCACCCGCAGCGCCTCGTCATAGCGGTCGGGCGCGGCGGCTTCGGCCACCGCCTCGCGGCGGAACAGTGGCGCGGCCTGGTCTGTCATCGGTCGGCCCGGTGAGGTTCGTCCCGGACCAGCGTCACGGCTGCGCGCCTGTCCAGAAAATACGTTACGTCTCAAGCGTATCGCAACAAGGCCGGCGATGCAACGTGAAGTGGTGTCGGCGCGGGGGCTTCGACACCGCAGATATTCCCGGCGCGTTCCGGACCGCCTATGTTACGGCCTCGAACCCTCTGGCTTCCGTGCCGGGCCCGGCGGCGGCCGGCATCTCTCGCGAGGACGCAGGACGTCGCATGCCGAAATACAAGTCGATGGACGAGCTGGCCACGGCCCATCCGATGATGGCGGCCTCCCCGCCGGTCGAGACCTACCACCGCATCTTCTGCTTCTGGTGCCAGGAGCTGATGGGCAACGAGTATGCGTGCTGGGCGGCGGTCCAGCAGTTCAAGCACGCGCCCAGCAAGCGGCGGGCGATCTTCATCGTGGACACCTGGCTGAAGCAGTCCGACGGCTCCATCGGGACGTCGCTGAACATGAGTCTGCTGAGCCCGATCAATCCCGGCTCGAAGGAATCCAAGTTCACCATCTCCCGCAGGCAGGACCTGCTGAAGCGGGTCGAGGAGATCAGGTCGGTGAAGACCTGGATCGGCAAGCTCCAGCACTGGAGCGACCGCGGCGCGCGCGGGGCCGTCGGCAGCGACCTGATGGCGGGGATCGAGGACGTCCTGCGGGAGAATTTCGCGGATGTCCTCGCCGCCAAGTCGCTCGACACCGACAAGGTGATCCAGGGATCGGCCTATTACGCGGACTCGCTGCGGACCGACGCGCCGAAGCTGACCGCGGTGACCTTCGACACCCGCCTGATGGGGCTCTGGTAGGCGCGCTGTCCCGCCTACCGCGCCGCGATCGCCGCGAGCCGCATGAGCCGCAGGAAGTTGCCGCTCCACAGCAGCCCGATTTCCCGCGCGCCGTAGCCGCGGCGGTGCAGTTCCGCCGTGACCGCCGCCGTCTCCGACGCGTCGTGCCAGCCCGCGAAGCCGCCGCCGCCGTCGAAGTCGGAGGAGAGGCCGACATGCTCGATGCCGATGCGGCGCACCGCGTGGTCCACGTGGTCCACGTAGTCCGCCACCGTCGCCCGCGCAGAATGGCCAGCCGGCGCCTCCTTCAGGAAGGATGCGACGGCGGTGACCTGCACCAGCCCCGCCACCGCCTTCAGCGCATCGAGCTGCCCGTCGTCGAGGTTGCGGGGATGCGCCCGCAGCGCGGCGCAGGCGGTGTGCGTGGCCACCACCGGCGTGCGCGAGGCCTCCGCCGCCTGCAGCATCGCATCGCGCGAGGCGTGGGAGACATCGACCAGCAGCCCCACCCGGTTCATCTCCGCGATCGCCTGCCGGCCGAGCGCGGACAGCCCGCCATGCAGCGCCGGCCCGTCGCCGAGATCGGGGCGCGGGATGGCGGAATCGGCCAGCAGGTTGTGCCCGTTGTGGGTCAGCGTCAGGTAGACCGCGCCGAGCGAGCGCCAGAGCGCGAGCCGCGACAGGTCCTCCCCCATCGCGTAGCCGTTCTCGACCGCGGCCAGCACGCCGGTCAGGCCGGCGGCATGCGCCGCCTCCAGCGCCGCGGCATCGCGGCAGAAGCGGGCGCGCGCGGCATCCGGCGCGGCGGAGGCCGCGATCGCCCGCAGCATCGCCTCGGCCCGCGCGGCGGCGGCGGCGTGCCCCTCCGCGGTGCGCGGCCCCTGGGGCAGGTAGGCGATGAAGATCGCGCCCGACATGCCGCCCCGGCGCATCTTCGGGAAGTCCACCCGCCGCCCGGTTTCGCCGGCCGGGTCGGGGGTGTCGGGCCAGGGAATGTCCACATGGGTGTCGAGGGAGAGGGTCGCGGCATGGATGCGCGCGGCCTCGTCGGCGGTCAGCGAATCGGGCACCCTGGCATCAACCCCCGGCGGCATGGCCCCCAGGCTCGCCCGGCCCTGGCGCGCGCGTCAATTGCGCCAGATCATGGTCGATGGAAGACTGCGCGCAGAAAGTGTCATCCGGACGCAACACAGCCCCCGAGGACGCGATGCACAACCGTCCCCTCGCCGACCTGGTCCATCACCGCGACCCCGTGACCCTGCCGCCCGACGCCACCGTGCAGCAGGCCTGCGAGAAGATGCGCGAGAAGCGCGTCGGCTGCGTCGTGGTGGTGGCGGAGGACAACCGCCTGCTGGGCATCTTCACGGGCCGTGATGCGGTCTGCCGCATCGGTGCCGAATGCCGCGACCCGCGCGCCACCACCCTGCGGGAGGCGATGACGCACCGCCCCGTCAGCCTGCCGCCCGGCGCGGGCGCGCTGGACGCGCTGCGGCTGATGCAGGATGGGGGGTTCCGGCACGTGCCGCTGGTGCGGGAGGGCCGGGTGGTGGGCGTCGTCTCGCGCGGGGATTTCCGCGCCATCGAACATGCTCGGCTGAACGAGGAAACCTCACTCTGGGAGCGGATCTGACCACCCGACGCGGTCGCGGGACGGCGTCCCGCATGTCATATTTTCACATTTTCGTGCATCACGGTCTTGCAGGCGGGCTTGAGCGTCACCATTCCCACGCGCGCCGCAGCGGGGCGCGGCGAAGCAACCGGGAGATGCTGGACGATGCCGGATATCGGGGTTGCCGTGTCGCGTCAGGCGGCGCGGGTGATGCAGGCGGTGGCGGAACTGGCCGATGGCGGCCTGGCCGAACGCATGCGCATCGATGCCGGGGTGCGGCTGCTGGTGACTGCGCGCCGCGTCGCCTCCATCGCCCTGCCGCGGCATGAGGCCCCGAGCGAGGCGGAAGCGACCGTGCTGCGCGTGATGCGCGGCTGGGATCCCGCCACCACCACCGCCGCCGAACACCTCGAGACGCTGGCAGTGGCCGAACTCGATGCCTTCCTCGCGGCTGGCCCCGTCTGGGCGGCCGAACAGCGGGATGCCGCGCTCGGCAGCGCCGCCCGGTCTGTCACCCGCCGCGCCGCCTGACGGCGCCCGCCCGGCCGGGCGTCACGGCATCAGGAGAAAGGCGGCAAGAAGGGACGCGGCCAGCCCGCCGGCCGCGGCGAGTCGCACGCGGCGGTCCTCCGTCAGCGCGGGCGGCGGCGGCGCGGGCAACTGCCGTGCCGGCATGACCAGTGCCGCCGGATAGGTCACGACGGAGGATCGCCGCGCCGCCGCCCCCGGGAAGGGGATGACCTTCGCGCAGCGTGGCGGCGCGGGCAGGACCTCCGCCGCGCTCCGCTCGATCCGCCAGCGCGGGAAGGTCTGTCGCAGGGTTGGGCTGGCAGGCACCACGGTCCTCGCATCTTGCAACGGCATCCGACGCCCCTTCAGGGGCGCCACGGGCTTCGCAAGCCGCATGCCATGCGGAATGCGATGCCGGTCGTTCCGTCACAACACGGCAGGCCGGACGGCGGCCATGCGGCCGCCGCCCGCCTCACTCAGCCTTGACGCGCCGCCTGGATGGCGCGCCAGACGCGTTCCGGCGTCGCGGGCATGTCGATGTGGCGGATGCCGAGGGGGCGCAGCGCGTCCACCACTGCATTCATCACCGCCGGCAGCGACCCCGCGCAGCCCGCCTCCCCGCAGCCCTTGGCGCCGAGCGGGTTGGTGGTGCAGGGCACCGAATGGCTGCCGGTCGCGATGGCCGGCACGTCGCCCGCGCGCGGCAGGGCGTAGTCCATGTAGCTGCCGGATTGCAGCTGCCCGTCCTCGCCATAGGCCACATGTTCCATCAGCGCCTGGCCGATGCCCTGCGCGATGCCGCCATGCGCCTGCCCCGCGACCAGCAGAGGGTTCACCTGCACGCCGAAGTCGTTCACCGCCAGGTAGCGGTCGATGCGGGTGATGCCCGTCTCCGGGTCGATCTCCACCTCGCAGACATGGCAGCCATTGGGATAGGCCATCGGCGCCTGGTCGAAGACATGGGTGACGTCGAGGCTCCCCGGCACGTCCTCGGGCAGCTTCGGCGCCGCGCGCAGCCTTGCGGCCAGGTCCATGATGCCGATGCCGCGGTCGGTGCCGGCCACCAGGAAGCGGCCCTCCCCGCCCGCGCCATGCGGTTCGTATTCGATGTCGCCCGGCGCCGCCTCCAGCGCCCAGGCCGCGGCGGCGCGCCCCTTCTCGATCACCTTGGCCGAGGCCTCGATGATGGCGGCGCCGGAGGCCATGACGGATTTCGACCCGCCCGTGCCCCCGCCCGCCACCAGCTCGTCCGAATCGCCCTGCAGCAGCCGCACCCTGTCGAACGGCACGCCGAGATGCTGGTGCAGCACCTGCGCGAAGGGCGACAGGTGCCCCTGCCCGTAGTCCAGCGTGCCGGTGACGATGGTGACGGTGCCGTCCGGCTCGAAGCGGATGCCGCCCTGTTCCTTGGCCGGCGGCGCGGTGCATTCCAGGAAGTTGCCGATGCCGAGGCCGCGCAGCATCCCCCGCGCCCGGCTCTCCTCCCGCCGCGCGGGGAAGCCGGCGACGTCGCCGGCCGCCACCGCCTCGTCCAGCAGGGCGGTGAAGTCGCCGCCGTCGTAGCTGCTGCCCGAGGCGGCGGCGTAGGGGAACTGCTCGGCGCGGATGTGGTTGCGGCGGCGCAGCTCGTTGGCGGGGATGCCCATTTCCTCCGCCGCGGCCTCGATCAGCCGCTCCATGAAGTAGTTGCCCTCCGGCCGTCCCGCGCCGCGATAGGCGCTGACCGGGGTGGTGTTGGTCACCAGGCAGCGCGTCACCACCTCGATCGCCGGGGTGGCGTAGTTCGACTGCACGTTCTTGAAGAAGTTGCCCGTGCCCATCAGCGGCGCGACCGGGCTGAGCCAGGCGCCCATGTTGGCGAAGCTGGTCAGCCGCACCGCGAGGAAGCGCCCCTCCGCATCCAGCGCGAGCTCCGCCTCCACCTCGTGGTCGCGGCCATGCGCGTCGGACAGGAAGGACCCGCTGCGCTCATCCGTCCACTTCACCGGCCGGCCGAGCGCCTTCGCGGCGTGCAGCACGCAGAGGTATTCGGGATAGACCGCCGCCTTCATCCCGAAGCTGCCGCCGACATTGCCGGTCAGCACGCGCACCTGCTTCGTGTCCGCCCGCAGCAGCCCGGCCAGCTGCGCGCGCATCCCGAACACGCCCTGGCTGCCGGTCCGCAGCACCCAGCGCCCGTCCTCGATGCTGCCGATCGCGCTGCGCGGCTCCATCGCCGCGACCACCACGCGGTTGTTGCGCAGCGTCAGCCGCGTGACATGCGCCGCGCGGCCGAAGGCCTCCGCCACCTTCGCGGAATCGCCCGCGGCGTAGTCCAGCACCTGGTTGCCGGGGATGTCGTCGTACAGCAGCGGCGCGCCCGGCGCGGCGGCGGCGGAGGCCTCCGTCACCGCGTCCAGCGCGTCCACCTCGATCTCCACCGCCTCGGCGGCGTCCTTGGCCTGCGCGCGGGTCTCGGCCACCACGAAGGCCACCGGGTCCCCGACATGGCGGACCTTGTCGGTCGCCAGCGGCAGGCGCCTCGTCGTCACCAGCGGCGTGCCGTCGCGGTTCTTCAGCGGCATCCCGCAGGTCATCGGCGCATAGTCGGCCAGGTCGGCGCCGGTCCAGACGCCGAGCACGCCGGGCATGGCGCGCGCACCCTCCGTCCCGACGGAGCGGATCACGCCATGCGCGTAGGGGCTGCGCACCATCACGGCCCAGACCTGGCCGGGCAGCGAGAGGTCGTCGGTGTAGCGGCCCCGGCCGGTCAGCAGCACCGGGTCCTCGGCCCGCGGCACGGGCTGGCCGATGCCGAACTTCAGGCGCGTCGGATCGAAGACATTCGTGTCGGGCATGTGGTCCTGCTTCTCCCTGCCCCCATCCTCGGCCCGGCCGCCGGCGTGCTCCCCCCTTGCGTGGGGCCGGCAGCGGCGCGGGGGCCGGGGCGATCGAGGGCGTCTTCCCTACCCTAGGCCCTGATCCGCGCTTGCCAACAGCCAGCCGACGTAATCCTCATAGGCTGCCACCGGCGCGAAGCGCGGGCGCCAGCCGAACGCGGCCGCGCGCGCGATGGCCATGACGCCCCTCGGCCGCGCCTCGCTGACGCGGATGGTCGCGGCTTCCCCTGCCGCCGCGTCGCGCCAGCGGAAGCCCCGGAAACGCGCCGCGAGGACGCCAAGGCAGGCATCGAGACGGGGGGCGAAATCCTCGCCCGAGGCGAGGTTCACGACCCGGTGCGGCGGCGCCGGCGCATCGAGCAGCGCCAGCAGCCCCGCCACCAGGTCGCGCACATAGACCCAGTCGTAGGACAGACGCAGGCCGGGCGGCAGCACCGCCTCCCGCCCCGCCCGCGCCGCCGTGGCCAGCGCCAGATGGGGGGACAGCGTGTCGCGCAGCCCGGTGTCGCGTTCCCAGGGGCCGAAACACGCGCCGATGCGCGCGGCCACCGCATCCAGCCCCCAATGCGCGCAGAGCCGCAGGCCCGCACGTTCCACCGCGTATTTCGTGACGCCGTAGAGGCTGACCGGCACGGCCGGCGTCGTCGCCTCGTCCAGCACCGCGTGGGAATAGGCCGACTCGCCATAGACCGCGGCCGAGGCCGGCAGCACCACGCGCCGCACCGTGCCCGCATCCCGCGCCGCTTCCAGCGTGCGGATCAGCCCGTGCAGGTTCACGTCCAGCACGCCATGCGGGTCCGCCGCCTCGCGCTCCGGCCCGGCGGTGACGGCGGCGAAGGGGAAGACCGCGCCGATGCGCCGCCCCGCGAAGACGGCGCGCAGGGCAGAGGCGTCGTTGACGTCGCCCGCGATCACTTCGAGCCGTCCGGGAAGCCGCGCGAAGCGCGCCGGGGCGGCGCCGGGCAGCGCGGCTTCGCGGCCGAACACCACCACATGCCCCCCGCGCGCCAGCAGCGCCTCGGTGAGGTTCAGCCCGACGAAGCCGGCGCCGCCGGTGACCAGGGTCGCGTCCATGGCGGGTGGATATCGCGCCCGCCGGGGCGCAGAAAGCCGCGATGGACAGCAAAGCAGACATCGCCGTGGTCGGCGCCGGCCCCGCCGGGCTGATGGCGGCGGAAACGCTCGCCGCCGCCGGGGCGCGCGTGACGGTCTTCGACCACATGCCCTCGGTGGCGCGGAAATTCCTGATCGCCGGTCGCGGCGGGCTCAACCTGACCCATTCCGAGCCGCTGGACGCCTTCCTCGCGCAGTACCGCCCGGCGGAGCCCCGCCTGCTCGACGCCGTCCGCGCCTTCCCGCCCGCGGCGCTGGTCGCCTGGTGCGAGGGGCTGGGGGTGGAGACCTTCATCGGCAGTTCCGGCCGGGTCTTCCCGAAGCCGCTGAAGGCGTCCCCCCTGCTGCGCGCCTGGCTCGGCCGCCTGGCCTCGCTCGGGGTGGAGATCCGGCCCCGCCACCGCTGGACCGGCTTCGGCGCCGGTCCGCTCGCGCTGCGCTTCGCCACCCCGGCGGGCGAGGCCGGCCACGAGGCGGGGGCGGTGGTCCTCGCGCTCGGCGGCGCCTCCTGGCCCCGGCTCGGCTCGGACGGCACCTGGCCCGCGCTGCTGCCGGGCCTCCGCACCGCGCCCTTCGCGCCGTCCAATGTCGGCTTCGCGGTGGACTGGTCGCCGCGCCTGCGGGACGCGCATGCGGGCGCGCCGCTGAAGCGCATCGCCGCCACCTTCGAGGGCCGGACCTTCCGCGGCGAGGCGGTGCTGACCGCGACCGGGATCGAAGGGGGCGCGATCTATGCGCTGTCCGCCGCCATCCGCGACGCCATCGCCCGCGACGGCAGCGCGACCTTCACCCTCGACCTCCGCCCCGACATCCCGCCCGCCGAGGCGCGCGCCCGCATGGCGATGCGCGGCCGGGCGGAGACGGTCAGCGCGCGGCTGCGCAAGGGGCTGAACCTGCCGCCCGTGGCGGTGGCCCTGGTGCAGGAGGCCCTGCATGCCGGCGCCCCGCGCGACGACCTGGCGGGGCTCGCCAAGGCCCTGCCCGTGACCACGCGCGCGGCGCAGGGCCTGGCGCGCGCCATCTCCTCGGCCGGCGGGCTCGGCTGGGAGGAGATCGACGGGGCGTTCATGCTGCGCCGCCATCCGGGCGTCTTCGCCTGCGGCGAGATGCTGGACTGGGAAGCGCCGACCGGCGGCTACCTGATGCAGGCCTGCTTCGCGACCGGGGTGGCGGCGGCAAGGGGCGCGCTGGCCTTCGCGGCTGCCCGTTCGCAGGTCACACCGGCACCGCCCCCGGCGGCTTGAGGGCGGTGAGCACGAAGGAACTCCGCGTCTCCTTCACGCCGGGCATCCGCAGCAGCGCCTTCAGGGCGAAGTCGGCATAGGCCTCGAAATCGCGGGCGAGGACGTGGAGCATGTAGTCCATCTCGCCGCTCATCGCCCAGGCGGCCAGCACCTCCTCCCGCGCGGCGAGCGCCTTGTGGAAGGCCGCCACCACCTCCTCGGCGTGGGAGGAGAGCGCGACCTGGACGAAGGCCTGGATCGGCAGCCCGACCTTCGCGGCATCCACCACCGCGGCATAGCGGGCGATGACGCCCGCCTCCTCCAGCCGCCTGATCCGGCGCAGGCAGGGCGTGGCGGACAGCCCCACCTGCTCGGCCAGCGCGGTCACCGGGGCGCGGCCGTCGCGCTGCAGGGCGCGCAGCAGGCGGCGGTCGGTCGCATCGAGCTCGATGGTGGATCCCGCCATGCACTGCCCCGGTTTGAGTGAAAGACTGCACGCAGGGGCAGGCTAGGCGCGATCTCCGGCGCTTTCCACCCCGCCGGCTGCGCTATCGCTAGCGGCACGGAACGCCGGAGAGAAACGCGCCATGGACATCCCCCCCGACCGCACCGCCCTGGCCGGGGCGATCAGCGACGCCAACCCGATGGGCACCGACGGCTTCGAATTCGTCGAGTTCACCGGCCCGGACATCGCGGCGCTGGAAGCCACCTTCCGCCGGCTCGGCTTCGCACCCGTGGCGCGGCACCGGTCGAAGCAGGTGGCGCTGTGGCGGCAGGGCGACATCAACTTCATCCTGAACGCCGAGCCGGAGAGCTTCGCCCAGGCCTTCCAGAAGGTGCACGGCCCCTCGGCCTGCGCCATGGCCTTCCGCGTGGCGGACGCCGCCCGCGCCCATGCGCGCGCCGTCGCGCTCGGCGCGAAGCCGGTCACCGGCAAGGTCGGGCCGATGGAGCTGAACATCCCGGCCATCGAGGGCATCGGCGGGTCGCTGCTGTATTTCGTGGACCGCTACGGCGCGAAGGGCAGCATCTACGACGTGGATTTCCGCTGGCTCGACGGGGCCGACCCGCGGCCGGCGGGCGACGGGCTGACGGTGATCGACCACCTCACCCACAACGTCCATCGCGGGCGGATGGATGTGTGGTGGCAGTTCTACGAGAAGCTCTTCAACTTCCGCGAGATCCGCTACTTCGACATCGAGGGTAAGCTGACGGGGCTCAAGTCCCGCGCGCTGACCTCGCCCTGCGGGCAGATCCGCATCCCGATCAACGAGAGTTCCGACGACCGGTCGCAGATCGAGGAATACCTGCGCGCCTACAACGGCGAGGGAATCCAGCACATCGCGCTCGGCACCGACGACATCTTCGCCAGCGTCGAGGGGCTGCGCGCCAACGGCCTGTCCTTCATGGACACGCCCGACACCTATTACGAGCTGCTGCCGAAGCGGATGCCGGACCTGGGCGGGGAGGAGGTGGCGCGGCTCTCGCGCAACCGCATCCTGACCGACGGCGCGCCGACGCCGGAAGGCGGGCGGCTGCTGCAGATCTTCACCGGCACCGTCATCGGCCCGATCTTTTTCGAGCTGATCCAGCGGAAGGGCGACCAGGGCTTCGGCGAGGGCAACTTCCGCGCTCTGTTCGAGAGCATCGAGCTGGACCAGATCCGCCGCGGCGTGCTGAAACCGGCGGCGGAGTGACGGGCGGGGCGCCGCACGCGGCGGCGGCGCCCTTCCCCACGCGGCCGCGGATCAGCGGAACAGGCCGAGCAGCGACTGGCTCTGCTGGTTCGCGATGGACAGCGACTGCGTGGCGAGCTGCTGGCGCGTCTGCAGGCTGGACAGCCGCGCGCTCTCCTCCGCCAGGTCGGCATCGACCAGCGCGCCCAGCCCCTCCCGCAGGCTGTCGCGCAGCTGCACGCTGAAGTCCCGCAGCCCCTCGATCTGCTGGAGCGAGGCGCCGAGGCGGGCCAGCACGTTGCCTGCCGTGGTGATGGCGCCGTCCACCCGCGCGATCGCGCCCTGCGCGCCGCCGATCTGCGTCACCGTCGCGCCGGTGATGGCGGTGGCGCCGTTGCCGCCGGAAGCGACGTTGGTGGCGTTGCTGACGACGATGTTGCCGCTGTTGTCGAAGCTGGCATTGATGCCCTCCTCCGACATGGCGTTCAGCAGCGAGCCCAGGCGCTGCAACGGCGACTGCGCCGTGCTGAACTCGACCGCGCGCACCACCGTGTTCGGCCCGGCCGATCCGGCGAGGCTGGCGTCGCTGTTGAATTCGAAGACGAAGGTGGTGGTGCCGACCGTCACCGACAGCCCCATCCCGTCGGAGATGGCGAGCGAGCTGTCGAAGGCAATCTGCCGCGCGCCCTGCGTCACGGTCAGCCCTGCCAGGTTCAGCCCGCCCGCCGAGGAGCGCATGTCGGAGGCGGCGATGGAGGTGGTGCTGCCGGCGATGTCGCGCAGCACGGTCAGCGACCCGCCGCCGCCATTGATGAGGTTGACGCCGTTGAAGGAGGCCGAACCCGCGAAGGCGTCGATGTTGGACAGCGCGGAGGTGATCTGCGCGTTCATCGTCGCCTGATCCAGGCCCTGCTGCTGGCCCTGCGTGATGGTCTGCTTCAGCTTGCCGAGCTCGGTGCTGATGCGCGTCGCGGCGTCGCGCGCGACGGAGAGCGTGGCGCGGCCGAAATTCTGGCTGTCCACCACCGCATTCAGGCCGTTCAGGTCCGCGCGCATCTTCTGCGAGATGGTGAAGACGGCCGGGTCGTCGTTGGCCTTGCCGATGCGCAGCCCGCTTTCGATGCGCTGCTGCGTGCGGCCCATCTCGGTCGAGATGCTGTTCAGCGAGCGCACCGCGGCCATCGCGGAGACATTGGTGTTGATGGAGGACATGGCGCCTGATCCTTGGAGATCACGCCACAGTGGGATGAAGCGTCTTGCCGCCCTACCGCGGAAGCCGGCGCGCCGCGGCGCGGCCGGCGGGGGCCGCACCTTCTGCTGGCCCCGCGCCGCCCATCATGCCGGCCGGTGGTGAAGGCGAGGTTAGCGCGGGCCGCCCGCGCGCGGCAGGTCGTCGAGCGCGGCCTGCATGGCGGCAAGCCGCGCGGCGCGCGCTTC
>NZ_JBNXUO010000069.1:0-528 GCF_050563535.1 Falsiroseomonas sp. CW058 | reverse complement strand
CTGGCCGGCCGCGAGCGTCAGCACGTCCGCCCCCGTCCCGCCGGTGACCGTCTCGATCCCCGCCACCGTCAGCGTGTTGCCGCCATCCGCCAGCACCAGGCTGTCCGCACCGGCACCGAGCTGGATGCTGGCCGCCGTCACCGATGCGGTGAAGGTGACCGCATCCGCCCCGGTGCCGCCGATGATCGCCTCCACATCCGCGCCGACCGACAGGGTGTTGGCGACATTCGCCAGCACCAGCCGGTCCGACCCGAGGCCGAGCGCGATGGTCGCGCCCGTCGCCGTGGTGGACAGCGTCACGATGTCCGCCCCGCTGCCGCCGGTGATCGTCTCCGCCCCGCCGACCGTCAGCGTGTTGGCGCCGTTCGCCAGCACCAGGCTGTCCGCGCCGGCATCAAGCGCCACCACGCCGCCGACCATCGCCGTGGTCAGGGTGACGGCATCGTCCGCGGCCCCGCCGGTGATCGTCTCCGCCGCCGTCACGGTGACGCTGTTCGCCCCCGCGCCCGACAGCACCAGCGTGTCGCC
>NZ_JBNXUO010000068.1:0-1045 GCF_050563535.1 Falsiroseomonas sp. CW058 | reverse complement strand
TAGAGCATGCTGTTTTTGGGCGGAATCGGGATTCCGGCGCGGGCTGATTTCTGATTCAAGCTCTGGGCTGGGCGGTGGAGGCCAGCCCCGATGCGGCCCTACTCCGAAGATCTCCGCGAACGCGCGGTGCAGCGCGCCGAGGCCGGCGAGACGATCCGCGGGATTGCGGCGGCCCTGCGGATCAGCCCGTCCTGCGTATCGAAATGGCGCAAGCGGCAGCGCGAGACGGGCTCGCTCGCGCCTGACAAGGTCGGTGGGTACAAGCCGCGCGTGCTGGTGGGCGAGTGTGCCGAGTGGCTGCGGGCGCGGGTGGCCAAAGGCCCGTTCACCACGCGCGGCCTGACGGCGGAGCTGGCGGCGCGCGGCATCAAGACCGACCGCCGCGCCGTGTGGGTGTTCCTGCACGCCGAGGGGCTGAGCTTCAAAAAAAACTCTGCTGCCCGCCGAGCAGTCGCGCCCTGACATCGCCTTCAAGCGCGCCCGCTGGCAGTCCCACCAGGGCAAGATCGACCCGCGCCGGCTGGTCTTCATCGATGAGACCTGGATCAAGACCAACATGGCGCCGCTGCGTGGCTGGGGCCTGCGCGGGCAACGGCTCGATGCGCGCGTGCCGCATGGTCACTGGAAGACGCTGACCTTCATCGCCGCCCTGCGGCATGATCGCGTCGATGCGCCCTGCGTCATGGACGGGCCGATCAACGCCGACCTGTTCACCGCCTACGTCGAGCAGGTGCTGGCGCCGACGCTGGCACCAGGCGACATCGTCATCCTCGACAACCTCGGCAGCCATAAAGGACAGCGCGCCCGCCGCGCCATCCGACGGGCTGGCGCGCATCTCCTGTTCCTGCCGCCCTACAGCCCAGACCTGAACCCGATCGAGCAGCTCTTCGCCAAGCTCAAGCACCTCATGCGCGCCGCCGAGCCGAGGACAGTCGAGACGACCTGGCGCAAGGTCGGCGCGCTCCTCGACCTCGTCAGCCCAACCGAATGCGCAAACTACCTCGCCAACTCAGGCTACGCTTCCGTGTAAAGACAGCATGCTCTA
>NZ_JBNXUO010000067.1:0-4364 GCF_050563535.1 Falsiroseomonas sp. CW058 | reverse complement strand
TGCTGGCCGCGCCGCGCTCGCCATGAGCATCCAGGTGGCCGACTACGGAGGCCGCGCCGACATGATCGAACATCACCGGCGCCGGGCGCATAACAGGCTCGCGATCGTTCGTGAGGACGCCCCTGCGGCGGGAGCCCTCAACTTGGGCAGCGACACCATGACGGTCGGAGACGTCGCTGCGATCTTGCGGCCAGCCTCCTCCGCGCCGGAGGCATTCGAGAGGATCTTTGGGCTGGGGGCGACCCTCAGCCTCCGCCTCGTGGACGCCACCGCGGAGATCCGCGGCCTCATCGAGTCGGCAACGGGCCGACCCCTCTCCGAGGGGCGGGAGGCCCCCTGCGACGGCACCGAGGCGCTCCGCGATGACGAAGTCGCGGCCGGCAACGAGGTGTGCATCCTAACCCGCAGGGATGCGATCTTCCCCAGCGAGTGGCCCGGCATCGAGGCGAAAACGGTCGCTGGGTGCATACGGAACGACGCCCTCTGCGTCGCGATCGCGTCCGCGATCTCCCACGGCCTGGCGGACAGCATCGGCTGGGCCGGGAGAGAGGCCTTCGGGCGAATCACGATCTCGGAGGACCATCGCTATTACCGCAGCGAACGCCTCAACGCGACGAGGCTCGCATTCGAGGCCGCCGCGGCAGCGATGGCCTAGGAGAAACGCGCGACGCAGCACGCGTCGCGCATCGCCCCGGCATGGGGCTTGAAGAGAGATACAACATGACAACTGACCCGGACGCGTCTGGGGTCAGGCTGGAGAATCTGTGTCCGCATCCGGTCACCGCGATGCGGGAGGACGGCACGATTTTCGTCCTTCCGACATCGCGGAACCCGGCAAGGATCACGGTGACGCCAGGACCGCGCGTGAGTGACGCCAATGGCGTCGCGATTCATGGCCCGCCCATCTACGGCCAGATCGTCCACCTCCCGCAGCCGGAGCCGGGCGTCATTTACGTCGTCTCGCAAATCGTCGCGCTGGCGCTTGCCGCGCGCGGCGCCCGACGAGGCGACGTGGTCTTCCCAGGCTCAGGCCCCCACGACGGCCCGCACCGAGATCACCGCGGCCGCATCCTCGCGGTCACGCGGCTCGTGCGGACATCCTGAAACACAAGAAACCGCCACCCCGATCGGGGTGGCGGGTCGCCGGGCGATGCCCGGCTTGAAGAGAAAGGAGGCATATCTTGCCAACCACAACGATCCCGTTGAGTGAGCTGCGCGCGATGCGCGCAAACGGCCCAACGGACGAGGATCTCGCGCGCGTCTTCCGCGCGATGGGGGCCGCCGCTCTGGAAGCGCCGCGCCCTGCGACGGACCGACTGTCTCGGTTCTTCGATGCTGATCTGTCCATCTGCTCCTGGCGGGGAACCCCCGCCATCGAGAGGGACGGCTTCAGGACGAGGAATGGGCGGTTCGTCTCGTCCCTCGCCTACGACGAGGAGGGGTTCACCTGCGACGTCTGTGGCGAGATCGATCAGGACATCAACGCCCACCGAATGGCGGGCGGAGATAATGCCTGCGCGCACTGCGTCAACTCTGGGGCCGTCCTCTGGTCGAACTCCAGGGGGGGATACGTCCTCGCCGATGATTACGACGAGGACGACGAGGACGACGAGGACGACGAGGACGACGAGGACGACGAGGACGACGAGGACGACGAGGACGACGAGGGCGACGGCTATGCCGACATCCCCGTCGGCCGCGACGACATGGCCTCCATCTGGCGATCGATCCTTCCCGTCGAGGCGAGCCCCTATGTGAGGCGACCGGGATCCAGACTCATCATGAACTACTCGGAAGACCCGATGGCACACCTGTCCGGCTTCCGATACGCCGAGGGCGAGCCCCTCCCGCTGAACCCGCGCTGGCTTGGCGTGGAGCTGGAGGTCGAGCCCAGAGACCTCAATGGCGCGCCTCTCTATGTGGAGGCGACCGCCGATGCGGTGGGCGACTTCGCGATTCTCAAGCGCGACGGCTCCATTGGAGACGGCGGCTTCGAGATCGTGACGGTGCCCTGCACGCTTGCCTATCATCGCAGCGCGTGGGGCGCCTTCTTCGACAGGGCAGCCCCGATGCTGAGGAGCTGGAGCACCGGAAGGTGCGGCATGCACGTCCATATCAGCCGTGCGTCGCTCAGCAGCCTTCAGCTCGGCAAGATGCTCGTCTTCATCAACAGCGCCAACAACCGGGATTTCATCCGGCAGGTCGCCGGCCGCGGACAGAACGAATACACGAAGTTCTACAACAAGCGGATCAGCGACGTGCTGAGGTCCGGTGTCGAGCGCTACGAGGCGCTCAACACCAGGACCGGCGATAAGCCGACGGTGGAGCTGCGGATCTTCCGCGGCAACGTCTCGAAGGCGGGGTTCCTCAAGAACCTCGACTTCACCGACGCCTTCACCCGCTTCTGCGGGGAGACGTCGTCGAAAGAGATCAGCCACCGCGATTTCCGGGCCTGGATGAAGGCGCATCGGCACGAATACCCGGCGCTCACCGAATGGATGGTGCGCAACCGGCTGCTCGATGCCGATGCCAGGAAACCCATCCTCGAAGAGGCTCCGGCCTATTCGGGGTAGCGAAAAGCACCAGCGCGGCACGCGTCGCGCTGGTGCGTCGCCGGCAGCCATGCCGGCATGAATAGCAAAAGGGAATACACCTGATGTGCGTCATCATTTTTCGCCCCGCCACCGATCACAGTCTGACCGAGGAGCACCTGTTCAACTGCTTCTCCAACAACTCGGATGGCTGGGGCATCATGTATGCGCAGGATGGTCGGGTGATGACCCTCCGAGGAATGTCCTGGGCCGGCTTCGCCGATGCCTACAAGACGCTCGGAGACATCAATCTCGGCATCCACTTCCGGATCAGGACCCACGGCAACATCGATCTGCGGAACACGCACCCCTACAAGGTGCTGTCCGCCGAGGAGGACGGTCACGACCTCTGGCTGATGCACAACGGGACGATCCGGATCGAACAGGAGGACCAGACGCTCAGCGACACCTGGCATTACTGCCAGAATGAGCTGCGGCCGATCCTTCTACGCGCGCCAGGCCTCCACACCGAGGAGGCGTTCCGCCGACACATGGAGGAGCGCGTCGGCTACTCGAAGCTCCTACTGCTCGACGGCGAAGGCAACTTCTTCGCGGTGGGCGAGCACAAGGGCAAGCACATCCTCGGCTGCTGGTTCAGCAATGACCACAGCCACCACGCGCCCATAAGGTCGAGCAAGGAGTCCTGGTCCTACTACGGCGGGGCCAGGGGCTGGGTCGGCCACTCCGCGAGGGAGGACAACACCATCCCTTTCGAGGTGGGCGGAACCTCAGCAGGCGCGAGCGAAAGCTCGCGCGGCGGCTCCGCCGAGACCTCGAACTCCACTCCCGTGAGGGCTGAGCCCGCGGGGGCCGAGGTCTTCAAGCGCATCACCGGCAAGACGGCCAAGGCGCGCTATCTCGCGAAGCTGGAGGACGATCTCTGGGAGACGTCCAGCGACTTCGAGACGATCATGTCCATGCTCAACAAGGCCGAAGCCCAATGGGACAGCCAGTTCGACGAGGACGGCGAGGTCCTCCAGGGCCACACCTCCGACCCCGTCGAGCGCATCATCGATGAAGGCGAGATCTCCTGGCGCGACCTTAAGCGGCTGAGTCATTACGACCTCGGCCGACTGGTCAACAGCGACCCGCAGCTCATCACGAGCTTCCTGGAGGAGTGGATGGAGATGATGGTCGACCTCGAAGCCTCCGAATACGAGGACGTCGAGGGCGAGACCGAAGAACAGGCAACGGACGCCTGACCGCATGACGAGCCCGTAAGGGCGAAACCCGTCCAGCCAACACGGCTGGACGGATCGCGGAGATAATGACGTCCCGCCGCGGAATGGACGAGATCCATGCGCGCAACCTCTCCCATCATGGAGAATCTGACTATGACGACCATCAACACGACCGTGACCCGCGACCGCGAGATCGAGCGGGTCGTCACCGTGATCGAGACCGAGGAGGTCTCCGGCCCGGTGGACGTGGCCGTGATCGAGGGCCGCCGGGGCGGCGCCGTCATCACCCTCAACGGTGAGAAGGCGCTCGTGATCACCCGCAGCGGCCACCTGCGCCGCCTGCGCGGCCTCACCGAGGCCGCCGGCGTCCGCCGGCTGCCGGACGGCCGCATCGCCATCAAGAAGGCGGCGGCCGGGTCGTAATGGGCATTCGCCGGCTGAGCAGCGAGGCCTGGCCTGACGGAGATCCTCCGCCCATGTGGCGGAGGGTCGCCGTCGCGGCCGCCGGCGCGCTGCATCCGGCGCTCGGCGATCACGCCTACCGCAAGGAGGTGGATCGCCGGCGTGGTGAGCGGGAGGGCCGCAAGGCCCT
>NZ_JBNXUO010000066.1:0-5655 GCF_050563535.1 Falsiroseomonas sp. CW058 | reverse complement strand
TTGCTCATTCAATCTGTGCATCTGTTTTGAGGGAAGTAGTTTTTCACGGATTGATCTGTGTTGCCCTGGTGTTTTCCTGCTTTGGCGCTTTGGTGTCTCTGGCGGCTGATGAGGCTTGTTGGGGGTATCATGAGTGGTTGTGGTGGGATGGGTGGCCGGATGGTGAGTTGGTGTTTGAGGGTTAGGGTTTGGGGTTATTGAGTGGTGCTTGTTGTTGGTGCTGCGTGAGTGGTGCTGATGATGGGTGCTGCGGATGAACCTGAGAGTTTGATCCTGGCTCAGAGCGAACGCTGGCGGCATGCTTAACACATGCAAGTCGCACGGTGGGGTTTCGGCCCTGCAGTGGCGGACGGGTGAGGAGCGCGTAGGAACATGTCCAGGGGTGGGGGATAACGCTGGGAAACTGGCGCTAATACCGCATGTGAGCTGAGGCTCAAAGCCGCGAGGCGCCTTTGGAGTGGCCTGCGTCCGATTAGGTTGTTGGTGGGGTAATGGCCTACCAAGCCTGCGATCGGTAGCTGGTCTGAGAGGACGACCAGCCACACTGGGACTGAGACACGGCCCAGACTCCTACGGGAGGCAGCAGTGGGGAATATTGGACAATGGGCGCAAGCCTGATCCAGCAATGCCGCGTGGATGAAGAAGGTCTTCGGATTGTAAAGTCCTTTCGGCGGGGACGATGATGACGGTACCCGCAGAAGAAGCCCCGGCTAACTTCGTGCCAGCAGCCGCGGTAATACGAAGGGGGCTAGCGTTGCTCGGAATTACTGGGCGTAAAGGGCGCGTAGGCGGCCTTGTTTGTCAGGCGTGAAATTCCTGGGCTTAACCTGGGGGCTGCGCTTGAGACGGCAGGGCTTGAGGGTGGAAGAGGGTCGTGGAATTCCCAGTGTAGAGGTGAAATTCGTAGATATTGGGAAGAACACCGGTGGCGAAGGCGGCGACCTGGTCCATTACTGACGCTGAGGCGCGACAGCGTGGGGAGCAAACAGGATTAGATACCCTGGTAGTCCACGCCGTAAACGATGTGCGCTGGATGTTGGGGCCCTTAGGGCTTCAGTGTCGTAGCCAACGCGGTAAGCGCACCGCCTGGGGAGTACGGCCGCAAGGTTGAAACTCAAAGGAATTGACGGGGGCCCGCACAAGCGGTGGAGCATGTGGTTTAATTCGAAGCAACGCGCAGAACCTTACCAGCCCTTGACATGGACGTGACCGGCTCAGAGATGGGCTTTCCCCGCAAGGGGCGCGTCGCACAGGTGCTGCATGGCTGTCGTCAGCTCGTGTCGTGAGATGTTGGGTTAAGTCCCGCAACGAGCGCAACCCTCGCCCCTAGTTGCCAGCACCTTGGGTGGGCACTCTAGGGGAACTGCCGGTGACAAGCCGGAGGAAGGTGGGGATGACGTCAAGTCCTCATGGCCCTTATGGGCTGGGCTACACACGTGCTACAATGGCGGTGACAGAGGGATGCGAGGCTGTGAGGCCGAGCCGATCCCGAAAAGCCGTCTCAGTTCGGATCGCACCCTGCAACTCGGGTGCGTGAAGGTGGAATCGCTAGTAATCGCGGATCAGCACGCCGCGGTGAATACGTTCCCGGGCCTTGTACACACCGCCCGTCACACCATGGGAGTTGGTTCTACCTTAAGCCGCTGCGGCAACCCGCGAGGGAGCTAGGTGGCCACGGTAGGGTCAGCGACTGGGGTGAAGTCGTAACAAGGTAGCCGTAGGGGAACCTGCGGCTGGATCACCTCCTTTCAAGGATGCCCCCTGGGGTGGGTGCTTCGGCGCCCGGCTGGGGTGGTTCCTGACGATGTCTTGGCCCTGCCTGACCTGATGTGTTTCCTGCTCTTGCTGCCCTGGATGGGGTGTGTGGGGGTTGGGAATTGGCACTCTCATCATCCGGCTGCCCCTCCCTCTGCCTGCGATGCCGGGCGTGCCCTGTTCTCCTTTGATGGGGGGTGGGGTGTGCTGGGTGGCCCTGCGAGGGGTGTGCCGGTGGGGGCCAGTAGCTCAGTTGGTTAGAGCACACGCTTGATAAGCGTGGGGTCGGAGGTTCAAGTCCTCCCTGGCCCATTCCGCCTGTTCTGGGCGGGGTGTGGTTGCTCGATGCCGGTGCTGCGGGGGCTTAGCTCAGCTGGTAGAGCACCTGCTTTGCAAGCAGGGGGTCGGCGGTTCGAATCCGCCAGCCTCCATGGCGTGCGGGCGTGGTGGTCTGGGCTGTGCGGCCTTGGCTTCCCTCGGACAGGTGGCCTTTTGGGGGTGTTGTCCTCCTGGGCGTGTTCATTGAAGCGGTGAATCGGATCTGGCGGACATGGTGTCTGCTGTGGCGTCGGGCCCCTGGGCCTGGCGGTGTGGCGGCTGTGTCCGAGTGTGTGAAATCTGTTTTGAGATGATGTGCCGGAGTTGCCCAGGTTGGGCCGGCTGTGCGGCGTGGGGTGGTGAGCCCTGTGTTGGCGCGGTTTGGTCCTGCGCGCGGGCGGTGATGGCGGAGTAGAGTGTGACAAGGGCGTTCGGTGGATGCCTTGGCGCCAGGAGGCGATGAAGGACGTGGCACGCTGCGAAAAGCCGCGGGGAGATGCGAGCGATCGTTGATCCGCGGATGTCCGAATGGGGAAACCCCTTCCGAGAGGAAGATCACTGCCTGAATACATAGGGTGGTGAGGCGAACCCGGGGAACTGAAACATCTCAGTACCTGGAGGAAAAGACATCAACAGAGATTCCGCGAGTAGTGGCGAGCGAAAGCGGAGTAGGCCAGTGGTTGATCTGACAGAAGCCGAAGCGTCTGGAAAGGCGCACCGTAGCGGGTGACAGTCCCGTAGGCGTAGTGGTCGGGTTGATCCTTGAGTAGGGCGGGGCACGTGAAACCCTGTCTGAACGTGGGGGGACCACCCTCCAAGCCTAAATACTCCCTGGCGACCGATAGTGCACAAGTACCGTGAGGGAAAGGTGAAAAGCACCCCGACGAGGGGAGTGAAAGAGACCTGAAACCGGACGCCTACAAGCAGTCGGAGCCCTGACCCCTCTGGGGTGGGTGACGGCGTACCTTTTGTATAATGGGTCCGCGAGTTCGTGTTGGCAGCGAGCTTAAGCCGAGAGGTGTAGGCGCAGCGAAAGCGAGTCCGAAATGGGCGTCGAGTTGCCGGCATGAGACCCGAAACCTGGTGATCTAGCCATGGACAGGCTGAAGGTGGGGTAACACCTACTGGAGGGCCGAACCCACGCCTGTTGAAAAAGTCGGGGATGATCTGTGGCTAGGGGTGAAAGGCCAATCAAACCAGGAAATAGCTGGTTCTCCGCGAAATCTATTGAGGTAGATCGTCATGTGGTCACCCTCGGAGGTAGAGCACCGGATGGGCTAGGGGGGCCCAAAGCCCTACCAAACCCAACCGAACTCCGAATGCCGAGGAGTGCAGCGTGGCAGACAGACAGTGGGTGCTAAGGTCCATTGTCGAGAGGGAAACAGCCCAGACCACCAGCTAAGGCCCCTAATTCGTGGCTAAGTGGGAAAGCATGTGGGACGGCCAAAACAACCAGGAGGTTGGCTTAGAAGCAGCCATCCTTTAAAGAAAGCGTAATAGCTCACTGGTCTAATAGCTGTTCTGCGGCGAAAATGTAACGGGGCTCAAGCCACGAGCCGAAGCTGTGGGTGTGCAGTGATGCACGCGGTAGCGGAGCGTTCCCTAGGCCGGTGAAGCGGTACCTGTGAGGGGCCGTGGAGGTATGGGAAGTGCGAATGCGGACATGAGTAGCGACAAGGAGGGTGAGAACCCCTCCCGCCGAAAGTCCAAGGGTTCCTGCGCAAGGTCAATCCGCGCAGGGTGAGCCGGCCCCTAAGGCGAGGGCGAGAGCCGTAGCCGATGGGAAGGGGGTGAATATTCCCCCGCCCGCCAGACGTGACAGCCGTGAAGTGTCGTCATCTCTTATCGGATTGAGGTGGCGGCTGGATCGGCTCGGGAAACAGCGCTGGCATATGGACCGTACCCGAAACCGACACAGGTGGACTGGACGAGTATTCCAAGGCGCTTGAGGGAACCATGCTGAAGGAACTAGGCAAATTGCTCGCGTAACTTCGGGATAAGCGAGACCCCTTTGCGGGCAACCGTGGAGGGGTGGCACAGACCAGGGGGTGGCGACTGTTTAGTAAAAACACAGGGCTCTGCGAAGTCGTGAGACGACGTATAGGGTCTGACGCCTGCCCGGTGCCGGAAGGTCAAGGGGAGGGGTGCAAGCCTCGAACCGAAGCCCCGGTAAACGGCGGCCGTAACTATAACGGTCCTAAGGTAGCGAAATTCCTTGTCGGGTAAGTTCCGACCTGCACGAATGGCGTAACGACCTCCCCACTGTCTCCAGCATGGGCTCAGCGAAATTGAATTCCCCGTGAAGATGCGGGGTACCCGCGGTCAGACGGAAAGACCCTATGAACCTTTACTGCAGCTTCGCAGTGGCGCCAGGAAGGGACTGTGTAGGATAGGTGGGAGGCACTGAAGCAGGGGCGCCAGCCCTTGTGGAGCCAACCTTGAAATACCACCCTGTGCCTTTCTGGCGTCTAACCGAGCCCCGTTCATCCGGGGCCGGGACCCTGCGTGGTGGGCAGTTTGACTGGGGCGGTCGCCTCCCAAATGGTAACGGAGGCGCGCGATGGTGGGCTCAAGCCGGTCGGACATCGGCTGTTGAGTGCAAAGGCACAAGCCCGCCTGACTGCGAGCGCGACAGCGCGAGCAGAGACGAAAGTCGGCCTTAGTGATCCGGTGGTCCCGCGTGGAAGGGCCATCGCTCAACGGATAAAAGGTACTCTAGGGATAACAGGCTGATCTCCCCCAAGAGTCCACATCGACGGGGAGGTTTGGCACCTCGATGTCGGCTCATCGCATCCCGGGGCTGGAGCAGGTCCCAAGGGTTCGGCTGTTCGCCGATTAAAGCGGTACGTGAGCTGGGTTTAGAACGTCGTGAGACAGTTCGGTCCCTATCTGCCGTGGGTGTACGAGACTTGAGAGGAGCTGTCCCTAGTACGAGAGGACCGGGATGGACGCACCTCTGGTGAACCGGTTGTCGCGCCAGCGGCACGGCCGGGTGGCCAAGTGCGGAATGGATAACCGCTGAAGGCATCTAAGCGGGAAACCAGCCTCAAGACGAGGTCTCGCCGAGGGCCGTGGTAGACCACCACGTCGATAGGCCGCAGGTGCAAGACGGGCAACCGTCTCAGCCGAGCGGTCCTAATCGCCCGATCGAACTCCACACCACCACCACCGCACCGGCACAGGGTTGGCAACAACCCCCCGAGCCGCGCGCAGCACCAAACCGCGCATCACCCCTCAACACACACACACACATCCAGATCCAAACCACCCCCCCATCCGAGATGCCGCACCTCCCCACACACCAACAGGGGAGAGACAGGTCTGGCGCGGTGGCCCGGTGGCCATCGCGGGGTTGCAACACCCGATCCCATCCCGAACTCGGCCGTGAAACACCCCAGCGCCCATGATACTGCGCCTCAAGGCGCGGGAAAGTCGGTCGCCGCCGGGCCACCACGCCAGACCTGCCCACACACACCGCATCCCGGATACAACACACATCACCCACGCGGGGTGGAGCAGCCCGGTAGCTCGTCAGGCTCATAACCTGAAGGTCAGAGGTTCAAATCCTCTCCCCGCATCCCC
>NZ_JBNXUO010000065.1:0-6002 GCF_050563535.1 Falsiroseomonas sp. CW058 | reverse complement strand
CTAGTGGCCCCCGGGGGGGTTTTTGGCGGGGGGGGGGGGGGGGGCGGCGCCGCCCCCGGGCCCCCCCCCCCCCCCCCCCCCCCCCCCCCCCCCCCCCGCGGCGGGGCGCGAAGCCGCCGCCGGCGCCGCGATCGCGGCGGAGCTGTCCGCCCCCCCCGACTTCGCCGACAGCCTCGCCGCCTGGCTGCCCGTGGCGCGCGCGGCGCAGGACCGCGCGGCGGGCGAGGCGCGGCTGGCGGAACAGGCGGTGGAGGCCGCGCGCGGCACGCTCGCCGCCGGGCGCGCCCGCGCGCGCGCGGTCGAGATGATGCTGGAGCGCAAGGCGGCCGAGGCGCGGGCCGAGGCGCTGCGGCGCGAACAGGGCGTGCTGGACGAGGCCGGGCAGCGGCCGCGCTGAGGGGCGCCCGCGCTCAGCCCGGCGGCGGGGCGGGGTTCCGCAGCTTCCAGACGAAGGCGATGATCTCGGCCACCGCCTTGAAGTGCTCCTCCGGGATCGCCGTGTCCTCGTCCAGCCGATACAGCGCGCGGGCCAGCGGCGGGTTGGGCACGATGGGGATGCCGTGTTCGGCCGCCGCGGCCCGCATCTTCGCCGCCAGCGCGTCCACGCCCTTGGCGACGATCCGCGGCGCTGCGTCCTTCCCGCGTTCATAGGCCAGCGCGACGGCGTAGTGCGTCGGGTTCGTCACCACCACCGTCGCGGTCGCCGTCGCGGCCAGGGTGCGCCGCCCGCTGCGCCGCCGCGCCATCGCGCGGCGATGCGCGCGCAGGTGCGGGTCGCCCTCGTTCTCCTTCAGCTCGTCCTTCAGCTCCTGCCGGCTCATCCGCAGCTTGCGGGCGTGGCGCAGCCGGACCCAGAGCAGGTCGAGCGCCGCCACCCCCGCGGTGGCGGCGAGCGCGGCCGAGAACAGGCTGCCGAGCCGCGCGGCGACCGTGCCGGTCAGCTGTTCCGCCCCCTGGCCCAGCGTCGCGGCCAGGCCCGCCAGGTCGCCCGCGCCCGACCAGAGCGCGACGCCGACGACGCCGAGCTTCACCAGCGACCGCGCCAGCTCCTCGATCCCATGCGTGCCGAACAGCCGCTTCGCCCCGGCCAGCGGGCTGACCTTCGACGGGTCCGGCACCAGCGCCTTGCCCGAGACGAGGAAGCGGGTCTGCAGCAGCGTCGCCGCCACCGCGCCCGCCGCCGCCAGCCCCGCCACGCCGATCGCCGCCGGCGCCGCCGCCCGCAGCAGCTCCGCCGCCGCCTCCCCGGGCAGGCGGGCCGAGGCGGCGGCGAACAGCTCCTGCGACGCCTGCGCGAGCGCGAGGCCGGAGGATGGGGCGAGCATGGCCAGCCCCAGCGCCGCGCCGCCGAGCGAGGCCATCTGCACCGCCTCGCGCGAGAGGGCCACGTCGCCGTCGCGCCGCGCCTTCTCCAGCCGCTGCGGCGATGCGGCTTCCGTCCTGTCCTCGGCGTCGGGCGCTTCCTCGGCCATGGCTCAGCCGAGGCCCGGCAGCGCGGACCAGGCGGCGCGCGCCGCCTCGCCCCAATGGGACAGGATGGCAGGCAGCAGCAGCGCCAGCAGCGCCAGCCCCGCGATGGTCTGCGCCGGCGCGGCCACCACGAAGACCTGCGCCTGGGGCGCGACGCGCGACAGCAGCCCGGTGGCCACCTGCGCCAGCACCGACAGCACCAGCAGCGGCGCGCAGAGCTGCACGGCCAGCGCGAAGCAGGCCGCGACCCCCTCGGCCAGCGCCTGCGCGGGCGCTTCCGCCGCGAAGGGCGCGCCGGCCGGCAGCACGGCGTAGCTCTCGGCCAGCGCGCGCAGCGGCAGCGCGTAGAGCCCGCTGGCCAGCACCACCGCCGCCGCCGCCAGCCCCATCGCCTGGGACAGCGCGGTGCCCTGCGCGCCCATGGCGGGGTCGGGGGCGATCATGCTGGACAGGCCGATGAACCCGGCCGCGAGCTGCCCGGCCATGGCCAGCGCGGTCGCCACCAGCCGCGCCAGCAGCCCGATCCAGGCGCCAACGGCGAGTTCGCCGGCCACCAGGCGCAGCGCCCCGGCCGCATCGTCCGGCGCGGGCGGCATGGCGGGCGCGAGTGCCGGCAGCAGCAGCGGCACCAGCGCCAGCACCAGGCCAAGGCGCACCGGCATCGGCACCGCCGCCTCCCCCGTGCCCGGCAGCAGCATGCCGCAGGCGCCCAGCCGGCAGACCAGCAGCATCGCCGCGAAGGCGAGGTCGGCCGGCGCCAGTTCGGTCACGCCGCGCCGCCAACGGCCATCATGCCGCGCCGCCAACGGCGACGATGCGGTCGAACAGCATCTCCGCGAAGCTGCGCAGCACCGACATGCCGGCGGAGCCGCCGAGCAGCAGCGCCACGCCCAGCACCAGCATCTTCGGCACGAAGGCCAGCGCCGCCTCCTGCACCTGCGTCAGCGCCTGCAGCAGCGCCACGACGAGGCCCACCGCCAGCAGCGCGCCCAGCAGCGGCCCGCCGATCAGCAGCGCGGTCCACAGCGCCTGCTGCCCGGCGACGGCGATGGCATCGGATTCGGTCATCCAGCGCCGCCTCCTGCGGCTTCGCACGCGGCCGCGGCGGCCGCGCGGGGACTTGGCCGGCGGGAGATCCCGCCGGCCGGTGGGGTCAGATGTTCATCCGCATGACGTCCTGGTACGCCGAGACGACGCGGTCGCGCAGCGCCACCGCGGTCTGCAGCGCCAGTTCCGCCCGCGCCACGGCCAGCACCACCTCGGTCGTGCCGGCCCCGCCGGTGAGGCCGGCCTGGGTCGCCGCGTCGGCCGCGCGCGCGCTGTCCGCCACGCCGGACATGGCGCGGCCCAGCGCGGCCTCGAACCCCTCCCCCGCCGCGCCGATGCCGGCGCCGGGCGCGCCCGCGGCAGTTGCGCCATAGGCGCGCAGCGCGGTGCCGATGCCGCCGACCGCGGTCATGACCGCAGCGCGTCGATGGTGCGCTGGAGCATGGCGCGCGTCGTCTCCAGCACCGAGAGGTTGGCGCCGTAGCTGCGGCTGGCTTCCCGCATGTCCATCATTTCCACCAGGCTGTCCACGTTCGGCGTGCGGACATAGCCGCGCGCGTCCGCGGCCGGGTGGGCGGGCTCGTAGCGTTCCGGGAAGTCGCCCGGGGCGGTGCCGATGCGGGTGGCCTGCACGCCGGTGACACCGGTCGCGCGGTCCAGCCGGGCGGCGAAGGTGACGGTCTTGCGCCGGTACGGGTCGGCGCCCGGGGCCTGGCCGGTGGTGTCGCGGTTCGCCAGGTTCTCCGCCACCACGCGCAGCCGCGTGGACTGCGCGGCCATGCCGGCGGCGGACACCCCGATGGCGCGGTCAAGGTCCATGTCGTCGCTCCTCAGCCGTTGCGCCCGAGCGCGGTGCGGAACATCGCGGCCCAGCGGCGATGCAGGCTCAGCGCCAGCGCATGGGCCTGGTCGGTCTCGGCGACCTTCAGCGCCTCGCGGTCGAGCGAGACGGCGTTGCCGTCCGGCGCCGTCTCGGCCGCGCGGTCGCGCTTCGTACGGCTGCCGCCGGGGGTGTCGAGGTGGCGGGGCGAGGTGCGGGCCAGCTCCGGCTGCGCCCCGGCCAGGACCCGCGCGAAAGGCGTCGCGTCGCGCGGCTGGTAGCCGGGGGTGTCGGCATTGGCGATGTTCTGCGCCAGCACCCGCTGGCGCTGCTCGAGCCAGGCGAGGCGGCGTTCCGCCAGCGCCATCGGGCCGGTGCGTGTCGCGTCCATGGGCGCCACCCTGGGCGGCAGCTGCAACGCGGGTGTTAACGGCTCAGCGCAGCGCGCGCAGTTCCTCGGTGGCGGCGCGGGCGCGGGCCACCTCGCGGCGCAGATGCGCCGCGTCGTTGCCGCCGGGGGCGGGCGGGGCGATCGCCGCGAAGGCCTCGGCGAACTCGCCCTCGCTCATGCGGGTGGCGAAGCGCGTGCGCAGGGCGGCAAGCCCGGGATCGTCGCCCGCCAGCGTCAGGAATGCGCCGAGGCGCAGCACCTCGCGCCGGGTCGCCGGCGCCAGCGCGCCCGCTTCCGGCGCCGTCCGGGCCAGGTGCTCGCCCATCGCCGCGGCCGCGCCGGCCCAGTCGCCGCTGCCGGCCAGCAGCTCCGCCAGGCGCGGTGCTCCCTCGGGGCCGAGCCCGCGCAGCACCCCAGCGGCGCCGGCGACGTCGCCCAGCCGCTGCCGCGCGGTGGCTTCCGCCAGCGCGCGGCGCAGCCCGGCCTCGCCCGGCAGGGCCGCGCCGGCGCCGGTGGCGCGCAGCGCCTCCAGCGCGCCGGCCGCGTCGCCATCGGCCAGCTTCGCCTCGGCCAGGCGCAGCGACAGCCCGGCGCGGTCCACGCCGCGGTCCAGCGCGCGGGTCAGCAGCGTCGCGGCCTCGGTGGGCAGTTCCAGCGCCAGCAGCCGGTCGGCGATGCGCGCCAGCGCGGCGTCGATCCGCGGGTCGGCCGGCAGCGTCGCGTGGTGCTCGGCATGCAGGCGCGTCGCCTCCTGCGGCGGGGTGGCGGGGTCGGCGATCACGCCGGCCACCGCCGCGGCCAGCCGGTCCCGCAGGGCGTCGGCGGCATCGGGGAACAGCGCCTCCGTCTCCCGCAGGAGCGCGAGCGCGCGGGCGGGCTCGCCGGCCTCGAGCCGCAGTTCCGCCGTGCGCAGCCGGCGCGACAATTCCCGCTGGTCGCCGCGCCAGGCGGCGATGGCGCGGTCCATCGCGCCGGCCGCCGCTGCGGCATCGGCGGCGCCGCTGGCCAGCTGCAATTCCGCCATGCGGCCCAGCGCGCGCGCGCGCGCATCCTGGTCGCGCCCCTCGGCCAGCAGGCGATAGGCGTCGAGCGCGGGGCCCGCCTCGCCCTTCGCCTCCGCCACGCGGGCGCGGGCGAAGCGGCCGAGCGGCGTGGTGTCGACCGTGGCGTCGCCCGCGATCAGCGACGCGGCGGCCTCGCCCTCGCCGGCCTCGGCCAGGGCGATGGCGGCCTGCGGCAGCAGCCGGGCGCGGAGCGGCGCGGGATAGGTGCGCAGCAGCGGGGCGGCGGCGCGGAAGGCGGGGGCGGCGCCGGGCTCGCCCGCGGCGGCGGCGGCCAGGCCGCGCCACAGCGCCGCCTCGCCGTCCGGCGGCAGGCGCGGATCGGCCAGCGCCTCCCCGGCCTCATCCAGCCGCCCCGCCAGCAGCGCGGCGGCGCCCGACAGCAGCAGCGCATGCGGCCGGCCGGCCAGCCGCGGGTCGTCCGCGACGGCGACCTGCACCGCCGCCTGCGCCTCGAGCCCGAGGCCGAGGGACAGCAGCGCCTCGGCCAGTTCCAGCCGCAGCGGGCCGCGCGCCTGGGCGGGGGCCGCGGCGATGCGCGCCTGCAGGTCGCCCCAGCGCGCGACCAGCCGGCCATGCGGCATGTCGTGCAGCCACATCTGCCGCGCGATGGTGGCCCCCGCGCCAAGGTCGGCGCCCGGTACGGCCGCGACCGACAGCGGCCCGACGGGCGCGAGCGGCACCACGAACCCGTCCGGCGCGCGGCGCAGCACCACCTCGTCCGACCGGAGCGCGAGCGCGACGCCGGCCTGCGTCGGCAGCACGTCGAAGGCGACGAAGCGCTGCTGCGCGGGCGTCGCGCGCAGCGGGCCGGACAGCGTGCCGACCAGCATCAGCCCGTCGGTCAGCGGGTCCGGCACGGCGACGACGCGCCCGGGGCGTTCGGCCCGCAGCAGCAGCCGCGGGTCGCCTTCCGTGCTGCGGGCGATGGCGACGGGCGGCGGCGGCGCGGCGGCGCCGAGCAGCCATCCCGCCCCGTCGCGCAGCAGCGCGAGCCCGGCCGGGCTCGGCAGGCGCAGCACCGTCGCACCCGGCACCTCCACCAGCTCGGCCGCCGCCATGGCGGGGTGCAGGCGGCGCAGCGCGGGCAGGTCGGGCTCGGCGTTGTCCTCGAAAACCAGCAGCAGGCTGTCGCCGCGCAGCAGCGCGGCGCCGGCGCCGGCGAAGGGAAGGCGGATCGTCGCGGCGGCCACGGCGGCCGGGCGGGGCGGGG
>NZ_JBNXUO010000064.1:0-6609 GCF_050563535.1 Falsiroseomonas sp. CW058 | reverse complement strand
CGCGCCGCAGCCCGTCCAGCACCGCCGCCGCCGCGATCCCGCGCGCCAGCACCGCGGCCCCGCGCGGCAGCGTTGCGGCGGCCGCGCGCGGGTCCGGCAGGCGCCGCGGGTCCGACAGCAGCCACAGCCGCGGCACGCCCCGCGCGCCCGCGCCGGCTTGCGGCTTGAGCCGCCGTGACCAGCCTTCTAGCGTCCGCACCCCCACCGCCCCGGATGCCCCCGCGTGACCGACCCCGCCGCCATCGCAGCCAACCTTGCCGCCGTAAAGGCCCGCATCGCGGAAGCCTGCCGCCGGGCCGGGCGCGATCCCGCCTCCGTCACGCTCGTCGCCGTCTCCAAGACCCATCCCGCCGCGGCGGTGGAAGCCGCGCTCGCCGCCGGCCAGGCAGTGTTCGGCGAGAACCGGGTGCAGGAGGCGGGGGCGAAGTTCCCCGCGCTGCGCCCCGCGCATCCGGCGCTGCGGCTGCACCTGATCGGCGCGCTGCAGACCAACAAGGCCCGCGACGCGGTGCGGGTGGCCGACGTGATCGAAAGCCTGGACCGCCCGAAGCTCGCCGCCGCGCTGGCCGAGGCGATGGCGAGGGAGGGGCGCCGCCCCGCCCTGCTGGTCCAGGTCAACACCGGCGACGAGCCGCAGAAGGCCGGCGTGCCGCGTGCCGAGGCCGACGCCTTCCTCCGCGCCTGCATCGAGGAGCACGGGCTGCCGGTGGAGGGCCTCATGTGCATCCCGCCGGTGGAGGCCGACCCGCGCCCGCATTTCGCCGGCCTCGCCGCGCTTGCCGCCCGCCACGGGCTGCGGACGCTGTCGATGGGCATGAGCGGCGATTTCGAGGCGGCGATCGCCGAGGGCGCGACGCATGTGCGGGTGGGCACCGCGATCTTCGGCAGCCGGCCCTATCCGCCCACGGCCTGATCCGTCCCCACCCCTCCCCGACCGGCGGAGGAGCGGGTAGAAGGCCCCCATGACCCGCGTCTTCTCCGGCATCCAGCCTTCGGGCGTGCCCACCCTCGGCAACTATCTCGGCGCCATCCGCAACTGGGTGCCGATGCAGGACACGCATGAGGCGATCTATTGCGTGGTGGACCTGCACGCCATCACCGTCTGGCAGGACCCGAGGGAACTGGCCCGCCAGACGCGGGAGATGGCGGCCGCGCTGATCGCCTGCGGGCTCGACCCCAACCGCTGCACGCTGTTCATCCAGAGCCATGTGCAGGCGCATACCCGCCTCGCCTGGATCTTCAACTGCGTGGCCCGGCTGGGCTGGCTGAACCGGATGACCCAGTTCAAGGACAAGGCCGGCAAGGACCGGGAAGCCGCGTCCTCGGGCCTCTATGTCTATCCGAACCTGATGGCGGCCGACATCCTGACCTACCACGCCACCATGGTCCCGGTGGGCGACGACCAGAAGCAGCACCTGGAACTGGCCAACGACATCGCCCAGAAGTTCAACCACGACTACGGCGTGGACTTCTTCCCGGCGATCCAGCCGCTGATCCAGGGCGTCGCCGCGCGCGTGATGTCGCTGCGCGACGGCACGAAGAAGATGTCGAAGTCCGACCCCTCCGACCAGTCGCGCATCAACCTGACCGACGACCACGACGCGATCGCGCTGAAGATCCGCCGCGCCCGCACCGACCCCGAGCCGCTGCCCGAGGCGGAAGCGGGGCTGGAAGGCCGGGCGGAGGCGCGGAACCTGGTCGGCATCCTCGCCGCCATCACCGGCACCACCCATGCCGGGGTGCTGCGGGAACACGGCGGCAAGGGCTTCGGCGCCTTCAAGGAAGTGCTGGCCGAGGCGCTGGTTGCGCATCTCGACCCCATCCGGCGGGAGATGTCGCGCCTGCTGGATGACCCCGCGGCGCTCGACGCGCAGCTTCGCAAGGGGGCCGACCGGGCGGATGCCATCGCAGCGCCGATCTGCGCGCGGGCGGAGGAGATCGTCGGCTTCCTGCCGCGGAGATAGCGTCTTCCTGCCGCGGAGATAGCGTCTTCCTGCCGCGGAGATGGGCGCCGAAAGGCGCAGCCTGTCGCGGCGAGAGGCGCGGTTCATCTTCCGTCACGCCATCGATGCGATAGGCTTCCATCCGTTCCCGCGGGGGTTCGGCAGGGCCGGGCTTCCGCAGCGGGCACACCCTGTCCCGCCAAGCCCAGGACCAAGCCATGCCGCCACGCCCGACGCCTTCCGCACCCGTCGCACTCGACCCCGACGCGCTGGACGCCGTGACGGGCGGCGGCATGAATGCTCCCTGGAGCCCGCCCGGTTCATCCTTCGACGACCTCTTCGTGCTGGATGTCGGCACGGCGACGAACACCGCGCCCCAGGGGCTCGACAGCGGCCTGCATGATGGCGGCGGCACGGCGGAGCCGCAGCTGCGCGCGACCCTGCCAGGCCAGGGCGGCGGCTGAACGGTCCCGGCGCGGGCGCCGGGCCTCAGCGCCTCGGCGGCACCGGCGGCAGCGGCAACTCCTCCCGTGCCGGGCGGGCGACCGCGGCGCTGCGCTGGGGCGGCGTGTCGTCCCGCGCGGGCGCCTCTCGCAGGGCGGGCACGCCGGCGCGACGGAACCTCGGCTCCACCTCGGTCGCGAGGAATCGCTGGACGGCGTGGGTGCGGATCAGCTCCCGGTAGGTGTCGGCCGGCACGTCGAGGAAGCTGGTGCTGCGCCCATCGCGCCGCGCGACCTGCAGGGTGCCGGTGGTCGCCGGGTCGCCGCACCAGCGGGCGAAGGCATAGTCCTGGGACGCGAAGGTGGAACGGCTGCAGGTCTCCGCCGCCGCCGGGGCGGCGAGCAGCAGGAGGGGCAGGAAAGCAGGCAGCCCTGCGCGGCGCATGCGGTGTCTCTCGCTGGGATCAACCACGAGGCGTATCGCGTCGCCCCCGGTCGGGATAGCCGGGACCTCATCCGGTTTGACAGCTTCGCCCGGCATGGTGATCGTCCTGCAACAGGACAGGAGCCGCCCATGCCCGACATCACCCCGCCGCCCTCGCCCCGCGTGGACACGCCGGCCATGCCCGTCGGGCTGGCCGATGCGCCGGGGCGGCACCGGCGGCTGCGGCAGCTCCTGGCCGGCGGCGACCTGTTCCTCGCGCCCGGCGCCTTCGACTGCGTGGGCGCGCGGCTGGTGGAGGCGGCGGGCTTCCCCGCGCTCTACGTCACCGGCTCCGGCATCTCGATGAGCGCGATGGGCGCGCCCGATGTCGGCGCGCTGTCCTTCGGCGAGATCCTGGACCGCGTGCGGCGCATCTGCGACGTGGTGTCCATCCCCGTCATCGCCGATGGCGACACCGGCTATGGCGGGCCGCTCAACGTCATCCGCACGGTGCGGGAATACGAACGCGCGGGCGTCAGCGCCATCCAGATCGAGGACCAGGAATGGCCGAAGAAATGCGGCCATGAGCCCGGCCGCGTGATCGCCCCGGTGGAGACGATGGTGATGCGCATCCGCGCCGCCATCGAGGCCCGGCGCGACCCGGATTTCGCCGTCATCGCCCGCACCGATGCCCGCGCCGGGGAAGGGCTGGCGGCCGCGATCGAACGCGCGCGGGCCTACCGCGCGGCCGGCGCCGACGTCATCTTCGTGGAAAGCCCGCAGAGCGAGGCCGAACTCGCCGAGATCGGCCGCGCCTTCCCCGGCGTGCCACTGCTGGCCAACATGGTGGAAGGCGGCAAGACCCCCATCCTGCCGGCGGAACGGCTGCATGCGCTCGGCTTCCGGCTGGCGATCTACCCGAACGCGCTGACGCGGCTTTTCGCCAAGGCGGGGCTGGAGATGCTGGCCTCGCTGAAGGAGACGGGCAGCACCAACGCGATGGCTCCGCGGATGCTGAGCCATGGCGAGCTGTGGACCCTGTTCGACAACGCCACCTGGCGGGCGCTGGAGGATCGCTACCTGCGGGTGGAGGCGCGCTGAGCGGCGCCGTCACCCCAGGCGCAGCAGCAGCCACACCCAGACCGGCAGGGTGAGGACCGACAGCAGGTGCTCGCTGGTGGTGATCGCCGCCATCAGCGGCGCGTCGCCGCCCATGGCGCGGGACATGACGTAGCTCGTCGCGGCGGTGGGCAGGGCCATGAACAGCACCGCGAGCGCGGTCGGCAGCGGCCCGACGCCGAGCGCCGCGGCCAGCGCCCAGGTCATCGCCGGCATCGCCACCAGCTTCAGCCCGGCCGTCGCCGCCTGCACCAGCGGCCGGTCGCCCAGGCCCCGCAGCGTCAGCGCCGCGCCGACGCAGAGCAGGCCGAGCGCGACCGAGGCCTGGCCGAGATTCCGCACCGCCGGCGCCAGCCCCGGCGGCAGCCCGCCCAGGATGCCGACGGCGAAGCCGGCGATGCAGGCCAGGATCAGCGGGTTCATCATCACCTGCCGCAGGACGCGCCGGACGCTGACCTGCCGCGAGCCGTCGAGCGCGAAGGCGATGGTCGAGACGGCCTGCACGAAGGGCACGATCAGCCCGGTCGCGACCGCCGCCAGCGCCAGCCCCGGCTGGCCCCAGACGGCGCCGCCGATGGCGAAGCCCATCAGGTTGTTGAAGCGGATGCCCCCCTGAAGGACGGAGGTCATCGCCGCATGCCCCTGCCCCAGCGCCCGCGCCACCAGGACGGAGATGGCGGTGCCGCAGGCCAGCGCGCCCCAGAAGGTCAGCGCCAGCCCGCCCACCGGCAGCTTCGTGATGTCGATGGCCGCCAGGGCGTTGACGATCAGGCAGGGCAGCAGCACCCAGAAGACCAGCCTTTCGAACCCTGCCCAGACCGCATCGTCCCGCAGCAGCCGCCGGCGCAGCAGGGCGCCGAGGGCGAGCAGGCCGAAGACCGGCACGAAGGCATCGAGCCAGGCGGTCATGGGGATGGGGGCATCGTCATCCCCCCATCCTCGCCGCGCCGTCAGCGCCGCGCCACCGCCACCAGGTAGATGCAGGCCCGCTGTTTCGACGGGTTCTCGAAGGCGCAATCCGCGGGCGGGCCGAGCGCGAGGCAATCCCCGGGCGCGAGCCGGTGCGTCGCCGCGCCCTCGTGGAACAGCAACTCCCCCTCCAGCAGCCAGACCAGCTGCCCGCGCATCAGCGCGTAGGACGCCGCCGGGAAGGCCACGCGCGCGCCGGGCGGCAGTTCCACCCGCGCCAGTTCCGGATCGGCGCCCGGCGGGGAGACCTGGCGGCGCAGGTAGCCGCTGCCCGGATCCCGCCACAGCGCCTGGTCCGCCGCCCGCGCCACCACGCCGCCGACCGCCCCCGCTTCCGCCCGCGCGAGCAGGGCCGAGACGGTAAGGCCGAGCGGCCCTGAGAGCCGGCCGAGCAGCGCGGCGGTCGGGCTCGCCTCGGCGCGCTCGACCTTGCTGATCATGGCGCGGGAGACGCCGGAACGCGCCGCGAGCTCGGCGATCGACCAGCCGCGCGCCTCCCTCTCCTGCCGCAGCCGCAGCGCCAGGCGGCGGGCTGCGTCATCGGGTTCCTGATCGGTTTCCTGCGCGGCGTCGTCTTGCATGGTAGACATACGTCCATCATAGTGTCTGACAATGAGCCTGTCTGCCCCACCGCCCGGCATCCGCATCCGCCCCGTCGGGGGTGCCGAGGCCGCGACGCTGGTCCCGGCGCTGGCGGACATCCTGACCGACTGCGTCGCGGGCGGCGCCTCGGTGGGCTTCATGTGGCCGCTGGCGCGGGCGCGGGCGGAAGCCTTCTGGCGCGGCGTGGCCGAGGACGTGGCGACGGGCGCGCGGGTGCTCCTGCTTGCGGAGGAGGCGGGCGGCGGCCCGGTCGGCACGGTGCAGCTCGTCCCCGCCCCGCAGGAGAACCAGCCGCACCGCGCGGAGATCGCGAAGATGCTGGTGCATCGCCGCGCGCGCGGCCGCGGCACCGGCGCCGCGCTGATGCGGGCGGCGGAGGCGGCGGCGCGCGCGCGGGGCCGCACGCTGCTGGTGCTGGACACCGAGGCGGGGAGCGCGGCGGACCGGCTGTACCGGCGGCTCGGCTGGACGCATCTCGGCACCGTGCCGCGCTACGCGCTGATGCCGGATGGCAGCGCCTGCCCCGCGGCCTTCTTCTACCGCGACCTCGGGCGATGAGCGGCCCCGGCCATAACGGCGGCCCGCCGCTGGAGGAGCCGGATGCCGAGGAACTGGCCGCGCTGGGCTGGCGCCGGCATTGCTGGCGCGTCGCCCATCGCCGCGCCTGGAAGGCCCCGCCACGCGAAGTGGTCCTGCGCCGCCTGGCGCGGGCCGAGGAACTCGGGATGAGCTACCGGGACTACACGCTCGAGATCCTGGAACGCGGCCGCCACCTGTAGGCGGCCCTGGCCGGGAGGCAGGCGGACCCCTTCCGCACCCCGGCGACCGGCTATGCCCCCGCCGCCACCTGTTCGGCGACGCCGCCGGGCGGGCGCGTGGCGCCGCGGGCGATGTCGCGCAGGCAGGCGGCCTCGCCGCGCCGGGCGGTGCCGACGGCGCGCGCGGCGGCGAAGGCGACGCGCATGGCGGGGGCGGGGCCCTCCTCGCGGTAGAAGACCAGGTCGAGATGGCATTGCGTGGCCTGGTAGTGCCAGACCTCCGCTGGCCCCTCCTCGCGCCGCAGACGCGGTTCGCCGAGCAGGCGGGTGACGGCGTCCGGCGGCTGGCC
>NZ_JBNXUO010000063.1:0-8673 GCF_050563535.1 Falsiroseomonas sp. CW058 | reverse complement strand
TACCGCGCGACCTGGGAGGCGGCGGCCGGGCCGGCGCCCGCGGGGGCGGCGGCGGCGCGCGCGCGGCGCGGCGCGGCGCGGCGGCGCGGCGGGGCGGTGCTGGCGGTGCGCGATCCCTTCGCCGAAGGCGCGCCGGTGCTGCCGGGCAGCCTCGGCCCCGTCTCGCCCTGGACGCTGCTCGACGCGGCGGCGGAACTGCACGGCGCGGGGCGGGACCTGGCGCTGCTCGCCCTCGCGGCCGGGGTGGCGCTGCATGACGGGCCGCTGGCCGGCGCCGATCCCGCATCGGCCTGGGCCGCGGTCCTTGCCGCCACCCGCTGCACCGACCCCTTCGATGGCGCACCCTGCGGCATCCTCCAGGCGCTCGACCTCCTCGCGCTCTGGACCGCGCGGGAGGCTGAGGGGCGGCAGGTCGCGGCCTGCCTCGGAATCCACCCCTTCAAGCGCCAGCGGCTGCGGGACCTGCTGGCCTCCGCCGCGCCGCCGCCGTCCTTCCACGGCCGGGCGGGGGCGGCCATCGCCGCCGCGCGCCGCCGCGGGGGCGCGCTGCTGGCCTGGAGCGCCTCGGCCCCGCCCGGCCTCGCCGCGCGCTGCGACGCGGCCGGGGTGGCGCTGCTGTGGTTGGAGGATGGCTTCATCCGCTCCGCCGGCCTCGGCGCCGCCTTCCGGGCGGGCGCCTCCTTCGCGCTCGACGCGCGCGGGCCGCATTACGACCCGGCGCGGGAAAGCGACCTGGAGCATGTGCTGGCGACGGTGGATTTTCCCTCAACGCTGCTGGCCCGCGCGGCGGCGCTGCGGGAGGCGGTCGTCGCGCGGGGCGTCACCAAGTACAACCTCGGCGGCGCCGCCCCCGCCATCGCCGCCCCGCCCGGGCGGCGGCGCATCCTGGTGCCCGGCCAGGTGGAGGACGACGCCTCGGTGGCGCTGGGCGGCGGCGCCATCCGCACGAACCTCGCCCTGCTGCGGGCGGTGCGGGCGGCGGAGCCGGACGCCTTCCTCGTCTACAAGCCGCATCCCGACATCGAGGCGGGCTTCCGCCGCGGCCGCATCCCGCGCGCGGCGCTGGACGGCCTGGCGGACCAGGTGCTGGAGGACGCGCCGATGGCCGCGGTGCTGCGGCAGGTGGACGCGGTCCACACGCTGACCTCGCTGACCGGCTTCGAGGCGCTGCTGCGCGGCATCCCCGTCACCTGCTGGGGCCGGCCCTTCTATGCCGGCTGGGGCCTGACGGAGGACCGCGCGCCCGTCCCGCGCCGCACGCGGCGGCTGGCGCTGGACGAGATCGTCGCCGGCGCGCTGATCCTCTATCCCCGCTGCATCGACCCGCTGACCCGCCTGCCCTGCCCGCCCGAGGTGCTGCTGGACCGCATGGCCCGCCCCGACCTGTTCCCCCCCGGCCGCCGCGCGCGGCTGCGCGCCATGCAGGGCGCCGTCACGCGGCTGGTGGCGGGGCTGCGGGGGTGGCGGTGATGCCCGACACGCGAAGTTCCAACCGGCGGCCCGCAGGGCCGGGCGGCCGAATGGCCGCCGCGGCAGGTGCCGCGAAGCGCAGGGCCGCGGATGCGGCCCGCCCGGCGCATGAGGGGCACGAAGGTGGAACCTTCGTGCCGCAGGCATGAATTCCGTCGTCATCTCCGGCGCCTCGCGCGGGCTCGGCGCGGCGCTGGCGGAACGCTTCGCCGCGCCGGGGGTGCGGCTGCTGCTGGTCGCGCGTTCGGCCGATGCGCTGGCCGAGGTGGCCGCCCGCTGCGCCGCGCGCGGCGCGACGGCCGAGGTCGCGGCGATCGACGTGCGCGACGCCGCCGCGCTGGCCGCCCGCCTCGCCGCCTTCGAGGCCGCGGGGCCGGTCGACCTCGTCATCGCCAATGCCGGCATCTCCGCCGGCACCACGCCGGCGGGCGAGCCGGAGGCGGCGGCGGATGCGGCGCGGCAGGTGGAGGTCAACCTGCTCGGCGCGATGCACCTGGTCGGGCCGCTGCTGCCGGGGATGCGGGCGCGCGGGCGCGGTGCGGTGGCGCTGGTCGCCTCCGTCGCCGGCTTCCGCGGCCTGCCGGACTGCCCGGGCTACTGCGCCGGCAAGGCCGGGCTGATCGCCTGGGGGGAGGCGCTGCGCGCGGCGCATCTCGACGACGGGATCGCGGTGACGGTGATCGCACCCGGCTTCTTCGACAGCGCGATGGGCGACCGCTTCGCGGGGCCGCGCCCGCTGCTGCTCGGCCTCGACTCCGCGGCGGCGCGGGTGCAGCGCGCCATCCTGGCCGGGCGCGGGCGGGCGGTGTTCCCCTGGCCGGTCGGCGCGCTGCTGCGGGCGCTCGCGCTGCTGCCGCCCGGCCTCGGCGACCGGCTGGTGCGGCTGGTGCGCTTCCGCGTCATGCCCGGGCGGTGAAGGGAACGGGCAGCCCGACCGTGCCCTCGTCCAGGCGGCGGATGGTGTTGGCGACGGCGACCGCCCGGCCTTCCGGCCCGTAGAAGACGCCGCGCAGCTGCGTCGTCGCCTGCAACGCGCCGAGGAAGGCGTCCCGCAGCCCGGCATCCGGCGGCGCGCCATCCGCCCAGAAGCGGTCGAGCGGGCCCTGGAAGGCCAGCCCCGGCACGTCCCACACGGCGCGGCCGAGCGCGATGGCGGGCCGCCCGAGCACCAGCGCCCGCAGCCCCACCGTGCTGTTCACCGTGACCAGCCCGCGCGCGCCGCGCAGCATGTCGTCCAGCACGCCGTGATGGGCGATGTGGACGCGCTCCGCGACCCCCGCCGCGGCGGCGATGGCGCCCACCCGCCTTCCCCAGCGCTTCAGGCAGGGGTCGAGGGGATGTACCTTCACGATCAGCCGCCCGTCGCGCGGGGCGTGGCGGGCGAAGCTGCGCACCGCCTCCGCCACCGGCGTGTCCATGTCGGCATAGGGCGAATAGGCGCGGATGGAGAAGTCGGTCTCCATCTGCATGGCGAAGACCCAGTACGGATGCGGCTGCGACCGTGCCAGCGCGCGCGCGCCTTCCGCCCGTTCGCCGCCGCGCGACAGCAGCCGCAGCCCGATGCCGGCATAGGTCGCCAGCGGGTGGTGCAGCTGGTGCGACCGGTAGTGCCGGAACGGCCAGGGCAGCAGGTTCGCCAGGTGATAGGCCACGTCCCAGCGCGCCTGGCGGCCGAAATCGTCGCGGTGCCGCTCCTCGAGGTCGGCCGGCGGCGCGAGCGCGGCCAGCGCGCGGATCGCGTCGGGGTCCTGGGGGAAGCGGCTGTCGCCGCCCATGCCGTCGCGTTCCAGGGTGATCCAGTCCGGGCGGAAATAGCCGAAATCCGTCACCGTCACCGCGATGCCGCGCGCCCTTGCCGCGGCGATCGCGGCGCGGTGGTAGGCGCGCTGCTCGCCCAGCAGCATCAGGTCGGTGACCGCGTGGCGGTCGAGGAAGGCGGCGACGAAGGCCGGCCATTCCTCCGCCCGGCCGCGGAAGTCCTCGGCCGGCGGCAGGCCGGCGCCGCGCCAGAACAGCCGGTCGCCGAGGCAGAGATTGACCCGCCGCACCGCGTGGCCCAGCGCCGCGAGCCCGGCCGCGACCTCGGCGAAGAAGGGGCTGATCGGTCCCTGGAGGAACAGGAAGCACCGCTTGGGCGGGCCCTGCGGGCCGGCCGGGTCCGGCGGCAGGGCGGTGTCCTGGGGTGACATGGCGGGGGGATACCTCCCGGCCCGCGGCCGGTCTGTCAATTCCGCGGCGCCCCCGCGGGACCGCGCCAGATGCCCCAGCGGCCGGACAGCGGCGCCGGTATGCGGTCCATTGCATTCATCATGATATTGTTGTCATTCAGAATCCACGAAATCTCCACTCTCCGCCAGCCCCGCCGCTCCGCCAGGCCGATCGCCTCCGCCAGCAGCGCGCCCATGGCGAGCGCGGATGCCGGGTGCCCCCGGAAGCGCGGCAGGATGCCGAGCATCGGGATCCGCGCCGCCCCCGTCCGGCCCGACAGGGCGCGCAGCAGCCGCGCCCAGCCGAAGGGCAGCAGCCGGCCGTCGCGCGGCAGCGCGGCCTCGATGTCCGGCACGATCGCGACCAGCCCGGCCGGCGCGCCGTCCCACTCCGCGAAGACCACCTCGCCCGCGAACAGCAGCGGCCGCAGCAGCCCCGCCATGGTCGCGACCTCCCCCGGGCGGAGCGGGACGGCGTGGCGGTTCCCCGCCCAGGCCTCGTCGTAGAGCGCGGCGACGCGTGCGACCTCCGCCGCGAAGTCGCGCCGGTCCAGCAGCCGCAGCCGCAGCCGCGCCATCTCCGCCGCGCGGCGGGCGGCGATGGCGGCGAAGCGCGCGCGGTGCCGTTCCTGCCCGAGGTCGAGCGTGCAGGCCACCACCTCCTGCAGCGGCGCGAAGCCCGCGGCCCCGATCATCGCCGGCAGCCAGGGCGGGGTGCGCGGCATCCGCAGCGCCGGCGGCCGGTCGAAATGCGACAGCTGCGCGCCGACCTCGTGGTTGATCGTGAAGGACAGCGGCCCGTCGATCGAGCCGCGCCCGTGCCCGGCCGCGAACTCCGCCGCGGCGCCGAGCAGCGCGGCCAGCACGCCCGCATCCTCGGTGCAGCGGAGGAAGCCGAAGCTGGCAGGCCCCGGGCCGGCCAGCGGCACGCAGGCGGCGACGCGGCCCACCACCTCCTCCCCGCGCCGCGCCAGGAAGCGCGCGACCGCGTGGTCGTCGAGGAAGCGGTTGCGCCGCGGGTCGAACAGCCGCGCCTCCTCCGCCCGCAGCGGCACGCCCCAGCCGAGGGGCGCGAGCCGCGCCGGCAGGTCGAGGAAGGCGCGGGCCTCGGCCGGGGTGGCGACGGGGGTGATCAAGACGGGGGTGATCGACACGGGGCCACTCCCCCGCCCCACCGTCGCGGAGGGGGGCAGCCTCACCCGGCCGGGTCGGCGGGGGCGACGCCGTCGGCGGCCTCGGCCAGCCGCTCCACCGCGTCCCGCAGTTGCGCCTCCTCATGCGCCGCGGATAGGAAGAAGCGCAGCCGCGCCGCCTTCTCCGGCACGGCGGGGAAGACGATTGGCAGCGCGTTCACCCCCCGCTCCAGCAGCGCCGCCGAGACCCGTGCCGCGCGCACCGAGCTGCCGAGGATGACCGGCACGATGCCGAGCCCCGCCGAGGCCCCGGTGTCGAAGCCGCGCGCGCGGCAGAGCTCGCGGAAGGTGGCGGCGTTGCGTTGCAGCGCGGCCACCCGCCAGGGCTCCGCCTCCATCACGTCGAGCGCGGCCAGCGCGCTCGCCGCCAGCATCGGCGGCAGGCCGACCGAATAGACGAAGCCCGGCACGGTGTGGCGCAGCCAGTCGACCAGCTCCGCCCGCGCCGCGATGTAGCCGCCGCAGCCGCAGAGCGTCTTCGACAGCGTGCCCATCCAGATGTCCACCTCGGCCGGATCGACGCCCGCGGCCTCGAAGATGCCCTTGCCGGTGGCACCGACCACGCCGAGCCCGTGCGCGTCGTCCACCATCAGCCAGGCCTCGTGGTCCCGCGCGAGGCGGACGAAGCCGGCGAGGTCGGGCAGGTCGCCGTCCATCGAGTAGTGGCCCTCGATGACGATCAGGGCGCGCCCCGCGCCGCGCCGCGCCGCGCGCAGTTCCTTCCCGGCCTGCGCCAGGTCGTTGTGCGGGAAGGAGATGCGCCGCGCGCCCGACAGCCGCGCGCCCTCGGCCGCGGAGTTGTGGATCGCCGCGTCGTGCAGGATCAGGTCGCGCGGCCCCATCAGGTGCCCGATGACGGTGACGTTGGTGGCGTGGCCGCTGACGAAGGCGAGCGCGGCCTCGGCGCCGTAATGCGCGGCCAGCCGCCGCTCGAACGCCGCATGCACCGGCCTCTCGCCCGAGACGAGGCGCGAGGCGGAGGCGGAGATGCCGTGCCGCGCCATCGCCTCCGCCGCCGCCGCGTGCAGCCGCGCGTCGCCGTTGAGGGCGAGGTAGTCGTAGCTGCCGAAGTTCACGACCTCCCGCCCCGCGATGCGGGTGGTGGCGCCGGCCAGTCCCTCATGCGCGCGGAAGAACGGGCTCTCGATGCCGAGCGCGTCCATGGCGTCCCGCACCAGCCCCCAGTCCTTGAGGTTCTGGATCCCGCCGAAGCCGCGCGGGTCCGCGGCCGCCTGCGCCTCCTGCCCCTCGCGCCGGCGGGCGAGGCGCTGGACCAGGGCCAGGCGGGCGGTGGCGGAAAGGCCGAAGCCGGCGCCGCGGGTCATGCGGGGTGGGTGTCTCCGTTGGGATGGCCGGGCGGGACGGTGCCCGCCCCGTCATGCCCGCCCGCCGCCCCCGCCCGCAAGCGGGGGAAACGATCGGCAACGAAGGGGCCTGGCGGATCAGCCCGCCGCGCGGCGCCCCGCATCCGGCTCGAAGCTCTCCATCAGCGTCGCGATGGTCGCCTCCTCCGCGGCCGGCGCCAGCGCCGCCTCGGCGACCTGGCGGGCCAGGGCGGCGACCGTCATCTCCTCCGTCAGCGCCGCGATCGGCACCTGCACGCCGAGCCGCTGTTCGAGCCCGCCGCGCAGTTCCAGCGCGCCGAGGCTGTCGAGGCCGAGCCCGACCACCGGCGTCTCCGCGCCCACCGCCTCGGGCGGCAGGCGCAGGATGCGGCCGATCTCCTCCTGCGCGAGGCGCAGCATCAGCGCCTCCGCCTCGGGCCGCGCCATGCCGGCCAGCCGCGCGCGCAGGTCGCCCGTCTCCGCCGCCGTCTCGCGCCCCGCCAGCGCCGCCAGCATCGGCTCCGCCATCACCGGCAGGCGCAGCCGCTGCGCGCCGCCGTCGAGGCGCACCAGCAGCGGCGCGGCATGCGGTGCGGCCAGCAGCGCGGGCAGCGCCGACAGCGCCTCCTCCGCCGTCATGGCGGCGACGCCGAGCCGGCGGTGCAGCAGCTCCGCCTTGGCGGCGTCCCCGGCCAGCATCCCGGCATCGGCGATCGGCCCCCAGGCCACGGCCAGCGCCGGCCGCCCGGCCGCCCGGCGGCGCCGCGCCAGCGCCTCCAGCGCCGCATTGGCGGCGACGTAGTTGGCCTGGCCGGGATTGCCGAAGGCGGTGGTGGCGGAACCGAACAGCAGGAACAGCGCCAGCGGGTCGCCCGCGGTCAGCCGGTCCAGGTGTTCCGCGGCGCCGAGCTTCGGCGCGAGCACGCGGCGGAAGCGCGCGGCGTCCATCCCCGCGGCCGCGCCGTCCTCCAGCACGCCCGCGGCATGCACCACGCCGCCGATCGGCCGCACCGCGCGCAGCCGCGCCAGCACCTCGGCCAGGGCGGCGCCGTCGGCCACGTCGCAGGCATGGATCGTGGCCTGGCAGCCGAGCGCGGCGAGGTCGGTCAGCGCGTCCCCCGCCTCCATCGCGCCGCGGCGGCCGAGCAGCGCCAGGTGCCGCGCGCCCCGCCCGGCCAGCCACCTGGCGCAGGCCAGCCCGAAGCCGCGCGTGCCGCCGGTGACGACGATGGTCATGTCCCCCGGCGGCGCCCAGGGCGCCTCCGCCGCGGGGCGGATCGCCGGCGGGCGGATCACCAGCTTGCCGATATGGGCCGAGGCCTGGAGGGTGCGGAAGGCGGCCTCCGCCTCCTCCGGTGCGAAGGCGGCGAAGGGCAGCGGACGGAAGGCGCCGTCCTGGGCGCGGGCGCGGATCTCCGCCAGCAGCTTCGCCGCCAGCGCCGGGCGCGCGCGCGGCAGTTCGTCCACGTCGATCGCGAAGTAGCTGGCGTTGCGCCGCAGCGGGCGCAGCGGCGCGCGGCGGTTCTCCACGAAGTCGCGCTTGCCGAGTTCGAGGAAGCGGCCGAAGGGCCGCAGCAGGCCGAGGCTGCGCTCCATCGCCTCCCCCGCCAGGCTGTTCAGCACCACGTCCACGCCGTCCGGCCATTCGGCGCGCAGCGCGTCGGCGAAGCCGGGGTCGCGGCTGTCGAGCACGAGGTCGGCGCCGGCGGCGCGCAGGAAGGCGCGCTTGGCGGCGCTGCCCGCGGTCATCGCCACGCGCGCGCCGATCGCCTGCGCGACCTGCAGCGCCGCAAGGCCGACCGCGCCGGCCCCGCCATGGATCAGCACGGCCTCGCCCGCCTGCAACCCCGCGCAGCCTTCCAGCGCGTGCAGCGCGGTCAGGAAGGCGACGGGGATGGTCGCCGCCTCCTCCGGCGCCAGGCCCTCGGGCAGCGGCACCACCGCCTCGGCCCGGGTCAGGGCGCGGGTGGCGAAGGCGCCGGGCACCACGCCGAAGACGCGCATCCCGGGGCGCAGGCAGACATCGGGGCCCACCGCCTCGACCACGCCCGCCGCTTCCATGCCGAGCGTCGGGCCGGCGAAGCCGGCTTCCAGCACCTCCTCCGGCAGCAGGCCCTGCGCCCACATCAGGTCGCGGAAGTTCACGCCCGCCGCCTCGACGCGCAGCAGCACCTCGCCCGGGCCCGGCGCGCGGGGCTCCGCCGCCGCCCAGTGCAGCGTGCCGAGCCGGCCGGGCTGCGCCACCTCGAGCCGGGTCGCCCCGCCCGGCGGCGGCAGGGCGAGGCCGGGCACCAGGCGCGGCACCAGCCGCCCGGCCGCCGCCAGCGTCACCTCGGGCGCGGCGGCATCTAGTTCGGCCGCGAGGCGCGCGGCCGCGGCTTCCGTCGGCAGGTCGGGCGCGAGGTCGATGCGCCGCGGGCGCAGCGCCGGCATCTCGTTCGCGAGCACGCGCGCCAGGCCGAGCAGGGCGGCGGCCTC
>NZ_JBNXUO010000062.1:0-8675 GCF_050563535.1 Falsiroseomonas sp. CW058 | reverse complement strand
TGTCGGGGTAAACCCGGCACGGGGGTTCGAATCCCCCTCCCTCCGCCAAATCAATGACTTACAGCCCATCATTCACCGCTATCCGACGGCACCACGAGGGCGCGCTGTGCTCCCGTTTGTGCTACCGCCCGCTCGGAGCCGGTGAGATACCCAAGATAGATCTCCGTCGTCTTCACGCTCGTATGGCCGAGGTGGCGCGACAGGTCGTAGATGTTGCCGCCGCCCTTCAGCCATCGGATCGCAAAGCCGTGACGCAGGTCGTGGACCCGGAAGCGGCGGAAGGGGCGTCGAGCCGCCCTCTCTCGCGCCTCAAGGCGGCGCATCACCTGGCCGACATTGCTGGAGAAATTGGCGTAGGCCCGCCCGCCCACCGAGGGGAAGACGAGCCCGCTGAGCGGCGCCTCGCGCAGAAGCGGCCCCGCGTCCCCTCCGGGGGTCCGCCAGTCGATGGTGCGCGGCCTGCTCGTCTTCGTCACGAGGAGGGTGATCTGGCCGAGCGACCTGTCGATGTCGCCGGCGTCGAGATTGACCGCCTCTCCCTCCCGCATGCCCGTCTGGTCGAGGAGGCGAAGGATGCCGGCCACCGCCGCGGGGGCCTCCGCAAGGACAAGCTCGAACGAGGAGCGGTCCGGCGGGCGGATCGGCGAGCGCCTCTCGCGGATGATGCTCCTGTCGAAGGCGGCGGCGGGGTTGTCCGTCCTCCACCCCCAGGCGACGCAGGCCGACAGGAGACGGGAGAGCGCGGTCAGGTCCCTGCGGATCGTAGCGTTCGTCGCGTGACCGCTGCGGGAGCTGACATAGGCGGCGACAGAGGCCCCGGTGATCGCGTCCATCCGGAGGGATCCGAAGGTCGCATCGAGCTGCGCGATACTGGAGAGGTAGCGCGTCGCTACCGAGGCCTTGACCGCCTCGGGGAGGACCTCTGCGCTCCACTTCACGACGGCCTCCTTGAAGGTTGGTGCGTCCGCGGCCCCGAAGAGGTCGCGCTCAAGCTGCTGGCGCCAGGCCTTGAGGCGGACCTTTGCTTCCCTCGGATCAGCCGTTCGTAGGCTGCGTCGATGGAGCTTGCCGGCGATCTTGATGCGCCCCCAGAGGACGCCCTCTCTCTCATAGAGGTTGCGCGGCATGCGAGGCTCTCCTGCTGCGCGATCCAGTCGCGCAGCTTCACGGGGTCGAAGGTCCAGGAGCCGCCAAGCTTGGCGGCGCCAGGGATTTTACCCGCAGCCGCCATCTCCTGCACCTTGCGAACCGAGAGAGATGTGATCTCGGAGACGGCGGGCGGCCTGATGCGTTCAGCCATCCATCCCCCCATAGAGCGCAGATGCCGCAGGGCACCTCATGACGCAGAGGCCGTCAGACCCCGGCGCGTAGTCGCGGCATATGGCCGGCCGGCCCTCGTAGTCGCCGCACCGCCCCTCCATCGTCAGGCGCGGGCACCACATCCGCCAGTGCCCGTCTGTCGCCCGGAAGAGCGGGAGGAAGGGCAGCCCAAGCTGGACCTCGGTGAGGTTTTCCTCTGGGCGCGAGAAGAAGCCAACGGCGCCCCCCTCCTCCGTCATGGCGCTCGCCACCGAGGCCATGATGGCGAGCACCTCCAGGGCGCTCTCGGCAGATCTGATGCGGGGGTGCGAGATCACGAAGCCGGAGCAGCACCTGCCGGGCGCGACGCAATCCGCGCAGTCCGGCGGCTGCCGCTCGCTACCTCGCATTCGCCAACCCCTCCCATCCAGTCGGTGGCGGCCTGTTGTCGTTCGCGGCCCCGGCCTGGCTAGGCATGAAAGAGCCCCGTCTGCGACCTGACCCAGACCTCCGCCTCTTCGAGAAAGAGGTCGGCGCGACCATCAACGTCATTCCTCACATCGAGGGTCGGCACGCGCGGGATGTCGATGTAGCCGCGGCTGTCGCCGGCGAAGCTCTTGCCGCGCCCGCCTGCGTGAACGCGGACAAGGAGCAGGCGAGAGAGACCGACGCGGCGGAGGATCGGCCTCACCTCGGTGAGGAAGCCGCTGTCGGGCACCGCCACGAGGCGGGTCTCCGGCCCGATACCATCCAGCCACCGGACAAAGAGTTCGCCAAAGAACTCCTCTCCATGCGTTGGCTTGAAGTAGGTCTCGGAGACCGCGATGTAGGCCGCCCTCGGGGAGAGCCCGTGGAACTGCGCCGACGGGACGTCCTTGACGTCGTCGTAGTAATCCGGGTCGTCCCAGGACTCCGGCGGGCAGTCGTAGAGCCGGTGCGTTCGAACCTTCAGCTCATGCGCCATGCGGCGCCGCGTCGCGCCCCCGATCCGTTCGATGAGATGGCTGGCCAGGGTGTCCTTGCCGGCGCGAGGAGGCCCGTTGATCAGAAGGACGACCGTCATGCCGCGACGAGCCCCAGGTTGCGGATGATGCGAATGGCGCCGAGGGTCCAGTCGCGCATGCGGTCCGTGCAGCGGACCGACCCGTTCCACGGCGCATCGTAGGCAATCGCCGCATGCCCGAACCGCATTGCGGTCTCCAGGTGCTTCGGCGCGTCATCCACCACGACGGCGCCCGGCAGGAAGCGCGCATAGATCGGCGCCTTCGGGTCCGAGTGGTCCAGGGGAAACACCCCCTTCAGAGGGAGGTCGCGAAGCTGGTGCTCGCGGTTCGCGAGGATCGCCGGATCCGTTCCGCAGCAGGTCACCGCATAGACATCGCACCCGGCGGCGCGAAGGGCCGCAACCTCCCTGGCCGCGCCGTCCCGAAGCGGCATATCGCGATAGCTGTCGGAGCGCGCGAAAGCGTTGATCTCTGCGAGGATCTCGCCCCATGCCAGGCCGGGATAGGACCCGCACAGATCCCACGACGCGGCGCCACCTGGGTCGCGAATCGCGCCTCGCGCCAGCATCCAGGGGTGGAACCCCCCCGACCAGTCGATGAGGACGTCATCGACGTCGAGGAGGACGACGGGGGCGGGGTGCTCAGCCATGCTGTCCGATCCTTAGGATGGCGGAGGCGATGAGGAGGAGCACTGCACCCTCCATGGCGATGGCGACCGCGATGATCGCGGCGGCTGCGCGCCAGAGGGCGCTCACGCGGGCCTCTTCATCTCGGCATAGGCGCGATCGACGTCGTCCTTGTCGTATCGCGGCATCTTGCCGATGCGAACCGCCGGCACGCCCTCCAGGAATTTCAGCGCGAGAGGGCGGCTCACGCCGAGATACTCCCGAACCGCCCGCACGCTCATGAGCGTCTTGCGCTCGCCAGTCTGCTCGCTCACGGCGCAACTCCAATCCGGAGGGGGACACCAATGCCGCTCGCGACGGCCTCCTCGACGCCTCGCAGGGCCGCGTCGAACACCCTCGCCCCAGCGGCCGGAGCGATGGGGTTCCTGGCGCCCGGTTGCAGGACCATCGTGATGACGTGGGCGGCCTCGCGCTCAAAGACGGGGATCTCGATGCGGAAGAGGACGGCGCGTCCAAGCGCCGCGGCGAGAACGAGGTCATCGGGGCCAGTCACCGCCATGCGGTGAATCGCGCGGACGGCGGCGAGATCTTCGGCCTCCTCGGGGGAGGGGGAGGGGAGGATGTCGATCGCACGCGCCGCGATCTCCCGCGCGAGATCGGAGGTGTTGCGCGCCTCGGAGAACGCGTCATCGGATAGCCACCCCCTCGCCTCCCCGGAGAGGGAGAGCGAGAGACGGGACGCGACCTCGCCACCCATGAGGAGGGCGAAGCCGAGCCCGTTGGCCATCACGAAGTCGCCCTCGGCCGGTCGGAGGGTGTCGCGGGCGTGCTCGATGAAGTCGAGCGATCGACGAAATGTCAGGTATGCCATAGGTCTCCACATATGAACGCGAAAGAGCAAGGTCAACACATAAAAATGTGGATTCCGCGATGGTAATCACACGACCGCGCTGGGGTCAGGCGGCGTCTGCCTCTCGCCGCGCCGCGCCGTGGTCGAGGGTCGCCCGGATCTTCTCCGTTCCGCGCAGGATTGAGTCGAGGGAGACCGTCATCCGCATGGTTCGGTGCTCTCCCTCCTCGGCGTTCATCAGGAGGACGAGATCGGAGAGCGCCTGGTGAATCTCCGACAGGGCGACCGCAATGCGACGGTTACTGAGAGACTCTGCCACGACCAATCTCCATGTATCTCGTTACGGGGCGCAGCCCCAGGGCCGCAATGATGGACGGGCTCGGCATCCTGCGCCCCGTCATCGTGTCGTTCACAACCTTCACGCTGACGCCGCTCGCGCGCGCAAAGGCATGCTGGCCGCCGGCCTCGTCGCATCTGCGGCGCAGGAGGGCGAGAACTGAGGCGAGGTCGAGACCGCCTCCCGAGGTGGCGTCAGCCATGCGCCAGAACCCGGAGCCTCGGCCTCGCGACGCAGAGATGCGTAACCTCCGGCCGGGCGTCGAGCCCCTCTCCGGTGCGCAGGAATGCCTCGCAGGCCCGGCAGGTCTCAAAGAAGCGCGCCGGGGGGATTTCGACCGACCCGAGGGCCATCGAAAGGAGAATGCAGGCGGCAGCCATCACGCCGCCTCCATGAGGGACCGCAGGGATTGCTCGGCGACGCGGCGACGCTCGACCTCTCGGTTGTTCGCCTCCAGAAGCTCCCTCTCGCGATCACCAACATCTTCAGGTGAGCGGAGCGCCGCCACCTCGCTGAGGTGAACCGGCTTCATGATCCCACTCTCATCCAGGGCGAGAGAGAGGAATAGCGGGATGTTGCGCGGCATTGGGTGCTCGCGGCCGATGACCTCGGCCACGGGGTAGACCCCAACGGGCTCGTCGGTCTTGCTGAACGCGCGCCAGATCTCGTCGGAGAATGCCTCGAAGGCCTCGATGTGGAATCCCTCGCCACGAAGCGTGGCGAGCGGCGACCAGTCGAGATCGACGCCGGCCTCCTCCCATCCCTCGCGCCGCATCGCGGCGGCGGGCGTCTCTCCATCCTCGATCCTGCCGCCGACGCCGTTCAGCAGCCCGGCCTGCCAGGAGGGGCGCAACTTGCGGATCATCATGACCGAACGCCGGTCAAGCGAGAGGGCGAAGCCGAGGACATATCGGGCGGTCATCAGAGCGCCTCCCCTGCGGAGGCGACGATGCTGGAGAGCGACCTCACGAAGTCGCCGCCGTTCTGGGTGCGCGAGGCATAGACGATCCGCCGGTCGCACGGGTCGTGGCGGCGCGCGACGAGCCCGCAGGCCGTCAGCCGGTCGAGCGCACGAGAGATCGCGGGTTTCGGGACGCCAAGATCCGCCGACAGCGCCTTCACTGTCTGGGGGATGCGGCTGGTGTAGACGCGCAGGAGCACGGAGATCTGGCGCAGGGTCAGATCAGGAATAGATGGGTTGCGGACGATGCCGAGGGCGGTGCCGAGAAGGCTGTCGATCCCCCGATCTGGTCCCGCGTCGGTAGCGGAGATGGCATTCATGGGGTCATCACATCCTGGTTGCGGCGCGCTCGCTGGCGCGCTGTGTGCGATAGACCTCGATCACCATCGAGGCGGTCTCGCGTTCGGCCTTGAGAGTCTCGAAGGAGACCGTGGCGGATCTGTAGGCGTCGATCGCGTCGCGGTAGCGGTCGGAGGCGTAGGCGTCTCGCTCCTGCGCGGAGGTGCTTCTCTCGTCTGAGAAGGTCATCTCAAGCGACTTGATGTGGCGCAGCATCGCCTCGGCGCGAACCATGTCGCCCCGCGCGACGCCTATCGGCGCGATTGTCCGACGCAGGACCTCCATGGCATCATGCGCCTCCTCCTCGCTCACGATGCGGGCGGCCGCGAGGGCCTCCGCGGCGCCCCCTCGCGGGGGCTGTCGGCCGTCAAGCGGCATTCTGGAACCCCCCGCCGAGAAGTCGGTCGGCAACATCCATGCCGCCGCCCGTCAGTCTCACCGACCGCGCCCCCACGCGCCCGCCCTCGGGGCCAAGATCGATGAGCCCGGCCCCGGACAGTCTCTCCGCCGAGAGGCGTGCGGCGAGAATCGAGGTCCTTGCCGCCATCGCCGCCGCGGAAATGCTGTCCGCGCCGCCGCGGATGGCGCAGAGGATGGAGGCCTCGCGCATCCCGACGGTGACGGAGGACACCTCGATGGCCGATCGCAGGCCGTGGCGCCGGCAGAGTTCTGCGCCCTCCCCAAGGGTCTCGAAATTCTCGATCGAGGTCTGAACCCCGTAGGGAGTGACCTCGCCGAGCATCCAGAGGCCATAAGGCCCCTGGATGAGAACGTGCTCCGCGCCCGACATCAGCCCGCGCCCCCACCGAAGACGGACAGACGGGCGCTGTAGTCGCCAGAGAGCAGCTTGTATCCCGCCTCGGAGTGAGCCCGCACGCGAGCGAGGTGCTCGGCGTGATCATTCCAGGCCTTGTGGAGGTCGTCCTCCGTTGCCGCGACGCGGATCGCGTCACGGACGGCCTGGAAGTCGCGTCGCCGCGCCTCGTCGTCGGGGTTGTCGGATTTCTTCGCGGGAGAGCGCGCGGAGCGATTGGACACGGTCCGTGCGCCGGATGCTGCCCCCTCAGCCCGAGGGGCAGGGGAGGCGTCGGCGTCGCCATCGCCATCGAGGAGCCGCTCGTCACCGATTTCCAGAGCCGGGATCTGGAAGAGACCGACAAGGAAATACTTCCGCGCGGCGGTGTGGCACTTGTTGCGCGCCTTGTCGTCAACGCCGCCCTTCGAATTCAGCGCGACCGCCATGCCGCTCTGAATGAGGGGGCAGCGCCAGACCTCTCCGGAGGCGTGCCCGAGGGCGAAGGCGTAGCTGACGACGAGCGCCTCCTTCATCATCTCGGCGCCGATCTCCGTCTGCAACACGAAAAGGCCCGCCTTCGCCATCGCCGGCTGTAGGTCGCCCATGAGGTCGCCAACCGTCATGAACTTGAAGTTGTGAAACTTGTTCTCGCCGCGCTTCTCGATGCCGCGGACCTCGGCCATCACGGAGACGATCGCCTTCGCGATGGCCGGCGGCATCGGGTCCCAGGGCTGGATAGCGGCCGCAGCCGTCACGCCCGTCATTCCGTCCATCACGCCTCTCCCTCGAATGCCTCGATAACCACGGCGCCGTTCTTCCGGCGCGTCGCCCTGATGCCGTGACCGAAGGCGACCTTCACGTCGGCCTCCAGCATTGCCTTGATGTCGCGCTGCGAACGGTCGAAGATCGTCGCCGCGGGGCGGTGCGTCACCCATGCCTCCGCCGCGACGGCCCAGGAATTCGATCCCGTCATGTCGATGGTCCGGACCGCCTCGACTGCCTCGATGGGGGCCGTCGGCGTGACGGTGACTGGCGGGCGCCCGGATGCGACCGCATCCCAGAAATCTCGCTCCGCCTCGATGAGCTGGGCGAGATACCAGTCGTCTCGCCGCACATCGATGATGTGGTGCTCCTGGGTTCCCCTGAAGACCGAGAGGACGGCGCGGTCTCGCTGCGCGCAGTGCATGTTGTGGTGGAGCTGGGGCATGTAGCGCCCAACAACCTCGTCCATCTTCGAGAAGGCGTTGACGTGCTTCGCCTCCCAGACGGCGTCGGGGGCGTCCTCGATCGTGGTGAGGCCATCGAGGGTCGCGAACATCCACTCAAAGGCGGGCGAGTGGAGGACGACGCCGCGGTCAATCACACGGCGCCCCGTGCTCCGCTCATACCAGGCGGCGTTGAGGGGCTCGGTATAGGAGCCCATCATCACCGGCAGGACGCCAGAGAGGTCCTCGGGCTCCTCCTCTCCGCGCTTCTCGCGCCAGAGCCTCAGGATCGCCTCCGGGTTGCCGGAGTAGATTTTGTTCGCGTCCGACCCCCCAAGGCCACGGCGGCGTCGCGCGATCTGCTCGACCGAGAGGCCGAGCCCCCCCAGCAGATCCCCTGTTTCCGTCATGTGCAGTTCTTCTCCCGGCGAGGTGGTGCGGCGACCTCGCATTCGCCTTCGCAACACATGGATATGTGAAATGCGGATGACAATGGGGGAGAAAGGCATAAAAAACAAAAAACCCCACACACCGCCCGTCTGGGGGTGTGTGGGGTTTTTGTCAGTCGGCGGCCCGGTGGCCGATGCGTCGCCGCGGGGCGGCGCTGGCCGCCTCGGTGTCCGACGCGCGGCTGCTCTCCAGCGCCGCGAGGCGTTCGGAGAGCGCCGCGACGACGGTGTTCATCGCCGCGCTGCGCTCTTCGAGGAGGACGACCCGGCGTTCGATCGACCGGATCAAGGCCTGCATGGAGCCAGCGCCGGAGCGGGCCTCCTCGGAGGCCGCGATTTCAGCGCGAAGGTCTCCGCGAAGCGCCGAGATCCGCGTCGACAGGGTGTCGACCGATCTGCTGATCGAGGCCACGTCGCTCGCGTTGGCGAAGCCGGAGATGCGACTGCCGATCTCGGCTCGGATAATGCTGCCGGCGTCGGCAACTGCCCGTTCGGTCACGGCGCGCTCGATATGGGAGACGTCGATCCCGGCCGACGCGATGCTGGCGGCGGCGATCCGCAGCGACTCCTGGATCTTGTAACTTGCGATGATGTCAGCGACGGCGCCCTCCAGCCTGCGATAGCTTGCCGGGGATGCCGCTTCCAGGGCCGCGAGCCGCGCCTCCACATCTGGGGCCGGACGGGCGTCGAGCGTGTTGGTGGTCATTTGTTTCTTTCTCCTCAAGCGACCACGGTTGGTCGCGACGAGCCGCCGCCCCGCATTGGGGCGGCGGCAGTTTCACGCGCCGCGTTCTGGGTCTGGCGGCGGG
>NZ_JBNXUO010000061.1:0-8743 GCF_050563535.1 Falsiroseomonas sp. CW058 | reverse complement strand
GGCCCAGCGCGCGCGCATCGACGCGCTGGCCAATGCGGAAGCCTCCGCCCGGCGCGAGGCGGAACGTGCGGAGCGGCTGGAACGCAGCGGCGCGGGCGCGGAAGCGACCGCGGAACGCGCCCGCTTCGCCGCCAACCGCGCCCGCGCCGAACGTGCCGAGGCCGCCGCGGTGCTGGACACGCTTCTCGCCCCCCGCCCCGAGGACCTGGCGCTGGCCGAGGCCGAGCTGGCCGCCGCCGAGGCCGCGCTCGCCCGCGCGGAGGCCGAAGCCGCGCTGGCGCGGCTGCGCGCGCCGATCGGCGGCACCGTGCTGCGCGTCATGGCCCGCGCGGGCGAACGCGTGGGCGGCGAAGGCGTGGTGGAGATCGCCGATCTCGGCCGCATCGACATCGTCGCCGACGTCTTCGAGACCGACCTGCCGCGCCTGCGCGAAGGCGCCGCGGCGGAGGTGGTGGTGCCGGGCGAGTCCCGCCGCTTCCCGGCCACCCTGCGCGAGATCGGCTGGCAGGTGCGCCGCAGCACCCAGGCCTCCACCGACCCCGTGGCCGCGGTGGATGCCCGCACGGTGGAGGTCCGCCTGACGCTCGGGCCCGAGGGGGCGGCGCTGCTGGCGCGCCGGTCCAACATGCAGGTCCAGGTCGCGATCCGCCCATGAACCGGCTCTCCCCCCCGGCGGCGGATGCGCCGGGCGCGGGCCTGTCGCCGGCCGCCCCGCCCCGCCGTCCCCCGTCCTTCGCGGCCGCCACGCTGCTCGCCCTGCGGCTGGCCTGGCGGCAGCTGCGGAGCGAGAAGGCGCGGCTCGCCTCCGCCATCGCGGGGGTGATGTTCGCCTGCGTGCTGGTCTTCATGCAGCTCGGCTTCCGCGCGGCGCTGTTCGACAGCGCGACGAACCTCATCGGCGCGATGCGCGGCGACCTGTTCCTGATGCACCCGATGACGACGGCGAGCTTCCGCCCCGAGCCGCTGCCCCGCGTGCGCGCGCAGCAGGCCCTCGCCCTGCCCGAGGTGGAACGCGCCGTCCCGGTCTACCTGGCGCAGGCGACCTGGCGGAACCCGGTCGATGGCAGCCGCCGCGCCATCCAGCTGATCGGCGTCGACGTCGATGCGGGCGTGCTGGACTTCCCCGGCCTCGCGCCGCTGAGGGATGCGCTGAAGCGCCCGGACGCCATCGCCTTCGACACGCGGTCCCGCCCGGAATTCGGCCCGGTCGCGCGGCTGCTGGCCGAACGCGGGCCCTTCGAGGTGCAGGTGGGCAACCGGCTGGTGGAGGTGGTGGGCCTGGTCGAGATCGGCCCCTCCTTCGGCGCCGACGGCAATGTCGTGCTGTCGGAGGTGAACTTCCGCCGCGTGGTGAAGGAACGGCTCGTCGCGGCGGTGGACCTCGTCGCCATCCGGCTGCGGCCGGGCGCCGACCTCGCGGCGGCGCAGGCGCGGCTGCGCGCGCTGCTGCCGGCGGATGCGATGGTGCTGACGCAGGAGGAACTGCGCGCGCATGAGCGCCGCTACTGGGAGGAGGCGACGCCGATCGGCTTCATCTTCGGCTTCGGCAGCCTGATGGGGCTGATCGTGGGGATGGTGATCGTCTACCAGATCCTGTTCAGCGATGTCGCCGGCCACCTGAAGGAATACGCGACGCTGAAGGCGATGGGCTATTCCGACTTCCACCTGGCGCGCGTGGTGCTGGGGGCGGCGGCGATCCTGGCGGTGCTGGGCTTCGTGCCGGGCATCGCGCTGTCCTGGTTCCTCTACGACCTGGTGGGCGGCGCCACCTTCCTGCCGCTCGCGATGGACACGGAGCGCGGGATCGGCGTGTTCGCGATGATCTTCGCCATGTGCGCCGCCGCCGGGCTGCTCGCCATGCGCAAGCTGCGCGACGCCGACCCGGCGGACATGTTCTGAATGCGCCGGCGCGGCGCGAGGGGCCCGGCATGACCGCCCCCGTCCTCCTCCGCGGCGTCACCCATGCCTATGGCGAGGGCGATCTCCGCAAGGCGGTGCTGCGCGACGTCGACCTTTCCGTCGCCGAGGGCGAGATCGTGCTGCTGACCGGCCCGTCGGGCAGCGGCAAGACCACGCTGCTGACGCTGATCGGCGCGCTCCGCTCCCTCCAGGCGGGGTCCTGCCGCGTGCTCGGCGAGGAGCTGCGCGACGCGACCGAGGGCGCGCGCGTGCGGCTGCGCCGGCGCATCGGCTTCATCTTCCAGCACCACAACCTGCTGGGCTTCCTGACCGCGCGGCAGAACGTGGCGATGGCGCTGGAGCAGGACGGCGACCTGGCGGAGCGCGAGCGCCTGGCGCGTGCCGGCGCGCTGCTGGCGGCGGTCGGGCTTGCCGACCACGCGGAGAAGCTGCCGGCGCAGCTCTCCGGCGGGCAGCGCCAGCGCGTCTCGGTCGCGCGCGCTCTGGCGGCCGGGCCGGGGCTGGTGCTGGCGGACGAACCGACCGCGGCGCTCGACCGCGCCAGCGGGCAGGAGGTGGTGCACCTGCTGCGCGACCTCGCCCGGTCCCGCGGCGTGCCGATCCTGCTGGTCACGCACGACCCGCGCATCCTCGACATCGCCGACCGCGTCGTCGCGATGGAGGACGGGCGCATCGTCGATGACGGGCGCGGGGCGGCCGCGGCGGGGTGACCCGGGCCGGGGATTGAACGCCGCCGCCGCCCCTGCCACGCTGCCTGCAACGAACCACACGGGCGAAGACCTTGCTGCGCGGGAGTGTCCTCTCGGTGCCGGATTTCCGGCGCCTCTGGCTGTGTGGCCTCGCCGTGTCCGTCGCCCGCTGGCTCGAGATGCTGGTGATCGGCGTCGTGGTCTGGCAGCAGACGCAATCCGCCTTCCTCGTCGCCGCGATGACGCTGCTGCGGCTGCTGCCGATGGGCCTGTTCGGCGCCGTGCTCGGCGTCGTCGCGGACCGGGTGGAGCGGCGGGGGGCGCTGCTCGTCGTGCTCGGCATCCAGGGCGGCGGGATGGCGGCGCTCGCGCTGCTCGCCCTCGCGGGGGATCTCGCGGTCTGGCAGATCGCGCTCGCCTCGGTCGCCAGCGGCGTCGGCTGGGCAACGGACAACCCGGTGCGGCGGATGATGCTGGGCGACATCCTCGGCGCGCCGCGCATGGCCACCGGCATGTCGCTCGACGTCATGGGGAACAATGCCAGCCGCATCGGCGGGCCGGCGGCGGGCGGGATGCTGCTGGCCGCGTTCGGGCCCTGGGCGGCCTTCGCGGCGGCGCTCGCGCTCTACCTCGTCGCCATCGCGCTCGCCGCGCGGCTCGACCATCGCGGCCGGCCGGGGCCGACGCGCCCGGGCTCGGTGCTGGCGGAGGTGGCGGGCAGCTTCCGCCTCGCGCTCCGCGTGCCGGCGCTGCGCGGCATCATGGTGGTCACCGTCATCTTCAACGTCTTCGCCTGGCCCTTCGCGTCGATGGTGCCGGTGATCGGGCAGGAGGTGCTGCATCTCGGGCCGGAGGGGGTGGGCTTCCTCGCCAGCATGGAGGGCCTCGGCGCGCTGGCCGGCGCGCTGGCCATCACGCTGCGGGCGCGGACGGACCAGTATCCGCGGCTGTTCCTGGGCGGCGCCGCGCTCTACCTCGGGATGGTGACGGCCTTCGCGCTGGCGCCGACGCCGCTGCTGGCGGGCGCGGCGCTCGCGCTCGTCGGGCTCGGGGGCGCAGCCTTCGCCTCGATGCAGGCGACGATGGTCTACCTGGTGACGCCGCCCGAACTGCGGTCCCGCGCGCTCGGCGTGCTGTCGGTCGCGGTGGGCAGTGGGCTGCTGGGCTTCCTGCATATCGGCATCCTCGCCAACCTCGTCGGCGCGCGTGCCGCCACCGCGCTGATCGGCGCGGAGGGGCTGCTCGCGCTCGTGCTGACGCGGCGCATCTGGCGTGGGCTGCGGGGCTGATCACAGGCCGCGACGGTGATGCCGGCGGCGGCCGGCGCCCTTACCGCCGCGCTGCGCGCCAGGCCGCCTCGGCCCGGTCGCGCGGGGCGGCGCCAGGGCGGGACGGCACCGCGTCGAAGTCGCCGCGCAGCGCCTTCAGCGCGGCGCGTTCCTCCGCGATCTCCCGCGCCGTCCGCACGCCGAGCCGGCGCAGCAGCGGCAGGGGCGGGCACCAGCCCTGCAGCGCGTGCTGCAGCAGGAAGGCGGCCACCGCCAGCGGCAGCGCCAGGAAGCGCCGGTCCCGCAGTAGGCCGAGCGCGGCGCCGGTCAGCGCGAGGGTCGCGGCATTCGCCTCCAGCACGCGTTCGGTGTCCCACTCCCGCTCCAGCGCGCGCAGCTGAGGGTCGATCAGTTCCGGCCGCTCCGCGAGGCAGGCGATCCTTGCCCGGGTGCGCGCGGCGATCCGGCGGTTCGATGCATGGGCGGTCGCGTGGCGGACCCGTTCCGTCGTGTCGGGCAGCAGCGGCATGGCGCGAAGCCTCATCACCTCGGCGGTGAACCCCTGCCGGGCCGGGCGGTTCCGTGCGGAACGGGCATTGACGCGCCCGCCCTGCGTGAGCTTTCCGGTGCCATGGCGCCCGATCCCAGCTTCTCCGCCGTGCCCTGGCTGCCGCCCTTCCGGCTGGATGCGCGGCTGCTGTTCGAGGGCGCGCTGGAGGTGACGCACGCGCCCGATGCGCTGCGGCCCTTCGCGCGGCTGGTGCCGGACCCCGCCGCCTTCCGCTTCCATGCACCGGGCGAAGCCGCCGCGCTGGACGGGATGCCCGAGGCGGCGCTGCGCGAACGGCTGGGGGCGATCCCGCCGGGCGACCTCTCGCGCCCCGCCCGCGCGCGGCGCTGGGCGCTGGCCACCGCGCTTGCGGCCGCCGGGGCGAATGCCGCGCTGCGGCGCCTGGGCGACGGGGCGGCCTGGACCGCGGCCGCCGCCGCGCGCCGCCGCGCCTACCTGGAGGCGATCGACGCCGGCCTGCCGCCGCCCGCCGCGGGGGTGGAAGCCGCCTGCCGCGAGGTGCCGCACGCGCTGCGCGGCTTCGGCAACGCGCTGCCGACGGCCGAGGCGATCCGCCTGCTCGCCCCCTTCGGCCGGGTCTGCGAGATCGGCGCGGGCTTCGGGCTGTTCGCCCGCGCCCTGGAACGCGCGGGTCTCGCCGTCGCCGCCTCCGACCGGGATGCGAGCCCGGCCACCGGCATCGCCTTCCCCGTCCGGCGCGGCGTCGACGCGGCGGCGACCATGGCCTTCTTCGCCGCCTCCCCGGCGCCGCCGCCGCTGCTGATGGTCTGGCCGACCTGCGGGGAAGGCGAGTGGTTCGCCGAGGTCTTCGCCCGCGCGCGGCCCGGCCAGGTGGTCGCCATGGCCTCCCCCGAATTCGAGTTCTGCGCCGCGGGCGGCCTGGCGGCCGAGGCACCGGACCCCGGCGCGCCCGGTGCCGGCTGGCGCGCGGCGGCGGCACTGCCGGCGCTGCTGGATGCGGAATACGAGCCGGTCGGCACGGCGCCGGTGGTCACCTCCGGCTGGCCCGCCGCACCGACGCCGCTGCGGGCCTGGCGGCGTCGGGGCGCGGCATGATCCGCCGCGGCGGGCGCTACGCCCGCCGCATCAGCACGATGCGGTTGCTGTTGGTGCCCCGCCGGTTGTTCGCGATGCCCCAGCAATTCGCGGTCTTCGTGAAGTCCTGCCGGTTCACCAGCACCGCCAGGCGTTCCAGCGGCAGGCCTTCGGCGGCGCGCCAGACCGCGCGTTCCAGCAGCACCCGCCCGCCGCGGACCTCCCCCACCTCGAAGGCGAGATGCCCACCCGGGCGCAGCACGCGGGCGAGTTCGGCGAGCGTCGCGCGCACCATCGCCTCCCACGCCGCCTCGCTGCCGTGGCGGGCGATGGGCACGGCGTCCAGCCCGATCCCGGCGAACCAGCAGCGCAGCCAGTTGTCGGCGGCGTAGTGCACGATGTCGAGGAAGGGGGGCGAGGTGACGGCGAGCGCGACGGAGGCATCGGCCAGCGCCGGCATCCGCGCGGCCTGCCCCGTCGTCAGCAGCGCGGGCGGGTGCGGCGGCGGGCCGCCGCGCGCCAGCAGCTGCGCCGTCTTCTTCAGGATCAGCGCCGGGACGTCGCGTTCCGGCGGCACCTGGCCGCGGCGGGCGTTGATGCGCCGCTGGTTGGCGACCGAGGCCGCCTGGTTCGGCGGCAGGGTGTAGACCGAGAAGAAGCCGGGCGAATGGCCGGTCAGCCGGTTCAGCGCCACCATGCGGATCCAGTCCGCCACCGGGTCCGGCGCGGGGTCATCCAGCGGCGCGACCTCCGCCAGCCAGTCGCGCAGCGCGCAGATGTGGCGCAGCGTGGCCGGGTGGTAGAAGGCCAGCAGGTCGTCCCGCGGCGCCACGGGCCGGCCCCAGGGGATGTCGGCCAGCCGCCGCGCCACCGCCGAGGGGTCGGGCGGCGAGAGCCGCGGGCGCGTCAGCAGGGTGGAAAGCGGGTTGGCGTCGTTGCCGACCGGGCGGCGGCCCATCAGCGCGGCCTGCACCGGGGTGGTGCCGCGGCCCATGAAGGGGTCCAGCACCGCCTCGCCCGGCGCGGTCAGCCGCGCGATGAAGAATTCCGGCAGCTGCGGCTTGAAGCAGGCGCGGTAGCTGACCTCGTGGATCGGGTGCGCCCGGCGCTGGGCGGCGGTCCAGAACTCGTTCGTCAGGTAGGGCAGGCCGTCCACCGTCCCGGTCGCCGTCGGCCGGCCGAAGGCGTCGAAGCGGCGCATCTCGGCAAGGAAGGCGGCGGCGTCCATCGACCGCAATAGGGCCGGTCCCGCGCGGCGGCGCAACCGGGGCCGGCGGCGGGTGGTTGACGCGCCGCCCGTCCCGTCGCCTAACCCGTCCCGACCGCCAGGGGGGACCACGGGTGCTGAGGCCGCGCATCGCCATCGACGGCTACAACCTCGCGCTCGAGCAGGGGACGGGCATCGCGACCTATGGGCGCGTGCTGTCGCAGCGGCTCGGCGCGCTCGGCGCGGAGGTCGGCGTGCTCTGGGGCCAGCGCGGAGCCTCGGGGCGCGACGAATTGCTGCGGGAGATCATGCTGCTCGACGCGCGGCCGCCGAAGACGCCCTGGCTGCAGGGCGCGGTCTTCGACCTGCGCGCGAAGCTGCGCCTGCGGCTGGGCGCCACCGCCGTGCCGGTGCCGGTGACGGGGCGCGTGATCCGGCGGGGGATGGAGGCGCGGACCCCGCATGCCGACCGGATGTGGAACATCCCCGATCTCTACCGCGCGGCGGCGATCAACTACGGCGTCGGCGGCCGTTTCGCGGAGGTGACGCTGCCGGATGCGCCGGAGGTGATGCACTGGACCTACCCGCTGCCGATCCGGGTGAAGGGCGCGCGCAACATCTACACCATCCACGACCTGGTGCCGCTGCGCCTGCCCTACGCCACGCTCGACGTGAAGCGCCGCATCCTAGGCACGCTGCGCGGCATCGCCGCGAAGGCCGACCACATCGTGACGGTGAGCGAGGCGTCGAAGCGCGACATCGTGGAGCTGCTGGGCGTGCCGGAGGACCGCGTGACCAACACCTGGCAGTCGGTGGAGCTGCCCGCGCAGCTGACCGACATGCCGGAGGCGATGGCGCGCGGCGCGGTGGAGGGCAGCTTCGGCCTGCCCTGGGGCGACTACTGGCTGTTCTACGGCGCGATCGAGCCGAAGAAGAACCTGGGCCGGCTGATCGAGGCCTATCTCGCCTCCGGCTCGGCGCTGCCGCTGGTCATCGTCGGCAAGCAGGCCTGGCGGGTGCGGCAGGAACTCGGCCTCATCTACGCCGATGACGGGCGCATCCTGGGCGAGGCGGATGCGGGGGACGGCACGCAGGTCTTCTCCCGCCGGCTGCGGGACCGGGTGGTGCTGCTGGACTACGCGCCCTTCCGCCTGCTGGTCAGCCTGATCCGCGGCGCGCGCGGCGTGCTGTTCCCCTCGCTCTACGAGGGGTTCGGCCTGCCGGTGCTGGAAGCGATGAGCCTCGGCGCGCCCGTCGTCACCTCCAACGTCGCCTCCCTGCCGGAGGTGGTGGGGGATGCGGCGGTGCTGGTCGATCCCTACGACGTGCGGGCGATGGCGGAGGCGATCCGGGCGGTGGAGACGCATCCCGGGCTGCGCGCCGAGATGGCGGCCCGCGGCCCGCGCCGGGCGGCGCTGTTCGGGACGGAGGCCTATGACCGGCGGCTGGCGGAGATGTACGCGAAGGTCGGCGTGCGCTTCCCGCAGGTGCCGGAAGGCGCATGACCCTTCAGGCCGCGCGCAGGAAGACCAGCCGCGCCGCACCGTGTTCGCGCGACGCCACTTCCTCGAAGCCGGGCGCTTCCAGCGGCTCGGCCCTGGCCACCTCCGCCGCCACCAGCGCGCCGGGCGCGATCCAGCCGGCGGGAGCCAGCGCGGCCAGCGCGCGCGGCACCATCTCGCCGCCATAGGGCGGGTCGAGCAGGATCAGCGAACAGGGCGCGGCGGCGCGCGGCGGGCGGGTGGCGTCGCCGGGGATGACGCGGCTCGCCGCCTCCTCCCTCGTCGCGGCGATGTTGGCGCGCAGCGCGGCCAGCGCGGCGCGGTCCTGCTCGATGAAGGTGGCGTGCGCGGCCCCGCGCGACAGCGCCTCCAGCCCCAGCGCGCCGGTGCCGGCGAAGGCGTCGAGCACGCGCGCGCCCTCCACCGCCGCGCGCCCGGCCCAGGGCGCGTGCCACAGCATGTCGAACAGCGCCTGGCGCACGCGTTCGGCCGTGGGGCGCGTGGTCGCGCCGGGCGGCGCGGCCAGCCTACGGCCGCGATGGCGGCCGGCG
>NZ_JBNXUO010000060.1:0-10108 GCF_050563535.1 Falsiroseomonas sp. CW058 | reverse complement strand
CGCCGGCGCCGAGCGGTCCCGCGATCAGCGAGAAGCCGACCGCGGCCGCGGCGGCGACGCGGGCCGCAAGGCGCCCGGCGCGGGTGGTGCGAAGGGTGGTCCAGGCGCCATCGGGGCCGGCGCCCGCTTGCGACGGGGTCTGCATGCGAGGTTTCCTCCCGCAGGGACAGGACGGGCGGGCAGATGGGAACGCCGCGCCCTGCGCGGGGGCGCGACCGGCCGCGGGCTCGGCGGCGCGCCAGGGGACCGGGCGGTGGCGCCGCATCCCCGCCGGACCCGCCGCCCGGGGCGCGTCCATGCCGAAGAGCCCCCTTAGCGCGTCGGGACGGCGGTCGGTTCCGCGGCGCCCGGGCGCCGGTCCCTCAGCGCGCGATCGTCCTGGGTGTCCACGCCGCAGGCGGACATGCGAAGGGCGTGGATCGCCGGGCCGATGCCGGTCTAGCGCGCGCCGCGCCCCTCCCGCGCGATCACCGCCAGCGCGGCCGAGGAGATGGTGACCTGTCCCAGCACCTGCGTCAGGTCGCGGATGAAGCCCCAGGTCTCGAAGGGCGAGGGGTCCTGCGGCACGACCAGCAGGCTGCCCGGCGGCACCGCCGCGCCGCCGCCCTGCCAGGCGGAAAGGCCCGCCGGGGTGGACTGGCCGTTCGGCAGCACCACGAAGGCGCGCGAGGCATCGGCGAAGCGCTGCGGCCCGCCCGAGGCATTCAGGTAGTCCCCCGCCCGCCAGCCCGGCTGGAACTGCAGGCTGCCCGGGTTCAGCACCGCCCCCACCACGGTCACGTCGTTCGGCCGCTTCGGGATGACGATCACGTCCCCCGGCTCCAGCAGCATGTCGAGGTCGGGCCGCGCGGCGAGCACAACGGGGTTGGCCTCCACCACCATCCGCCCCGCGGCCTGTGCGCCGCGCAGCGTGGCCGCCAGTTCCCGCCCCGCCGTGATCGCGCTGCCGAGGTCCACCGCCGTGCCGCGCCCGCCCGCCACCGCCTGCCCCGCCGCGACCTGGATCAGCGAGGTCTCGAGTTCCCGCGCCGTGCGCTGGAAGCCTTCCTGCTGGCGGGCGCGCACGCTTTCCCGCGTCATCACGGCGCCATAGGCGAAGGCGTGCGGCGTCAGCCCGCCGGCCCGCGCCAGCAGTTCCGAAAGGCGTTCGCCGCGACGGATGTCGTAGGTGCCGGGCCGCACCGCCTCCCCCGCCACCGTCACGGCGCCCGCCTCGCGGTCGGTGAAGCCGCGCGGGATGCGCAGCACGTCGCGCGGGGCGAGGCGCACGGCGCGGGCGGCGTGCGCGCGCAGGTCGACCGTGCCGCGCGCCAGCGCCGCCGCGCCGCCCTGGCCCACCGGCTCGCGCGCAAGTTCCACCGCCGAGGCGTCGGCGCCGTCGGTCAGCCCCCCCGCCGCCGCCAGCACCTGGTCGAGCCCGGTGTCGGGCAGCACCGGGAACAGCCCCGGCTGCCGCACCTCCCCCGTCACCAGCACGGCGGCGTCGAGCAGGACGCCGAGCAGCGCCGGATAGTCGCGGAACACCGCCGGGCAGCCCGGCGCGCCGATGCCGGGGAAGCCCGCCCCGCGCGCATGGGCGAAGCGCACCGGCGCGCCCGCCGCCGCGACGGCGAGCTGGGTCAGCGCCGCGCAGGCCTCCCCCGCCGGCGGCTCGCCGCGCAGGGCGCGCTGCACGGGCGGGCTGGCCAGCCAGGCGATGTCGGCATTGCCGAGCACCACCACCTCGTCGCCCTCGGCCAGCGGCGGGTCCTCGGCGCCGCGCAGGACGCGCGCCAGGTCGAAGGGCACGAAGTGCCGCAGCCGCGTCTCGGGGTCGGAACGCAGGATGACGGCGAAGCCCGGATAGGGGTCGGGGCGGACCAGCAGCGGGTCCGACAGCAGGCCGCGCAGCGTCGCCCGGCCGCGGCCGGCGGCACGGGTGATCGGCGCGGCGACATGGCCGGCCAGGCGAAGCTGGTTCGCCACCACATCCGCGCCGGGCTGCACCAGCACCGAATCGCCCCGCCGCACCGGGTCGCGCGGCGTGATCTCGGTGAAGCTGCGCCGGCCCGCGGCGTCGGTGCCCTGCAGCAGGAAGCGGTTCCCGGCCGGGCGCAGCGGCTCCCCCGCGAGGCGCAGCAGCGTGGCCAACGGCACGCTCGCCACGCCGGCCGGCAATTCGTAGATCGCCGGCCGCGTCACCTCCCCCGCGATCGCGGCGATGCCGCCGAGCGGCGGGACCAGGATGCGTTCCCCCTCGTGCAGGGACAGCGCGGCGCCGGTGCCGCCGGGGGTGGCGCCGGCGATGACGGCGTAGAGGTCGATGATGCGCGTCCCCTGCGGCCCCTCCACCCGGATCGCCCGCAGCGACCCGCTGCGCCGCACCCCGCCCGCCTGCTGCAGCGCATCGAGCACGGAGGACAGCGAGGACAGCGCCTGCATCCCCGGCCGCTGCACCTCCCCCCCCACGAAGACGGCGATCTGCCGCACCTGGCCGATCGACAGGAACAGCTCGGTCCCCGGCATGTCGCGCGCCATGCGCGCCTCCATCTCCGCGCGCAGCTCGCGCAGCGTGCGGCCGGCGGCGGGGATGGGCGGCAGGTCGGGCGACAGGATGGTGCCGTCGCGCAGCACGCGCAGGTTCAGCGTGGCGCGGGTGCGGCCGCGGAAGGCCAGCACCAGCTCGTCCTCGCGCCCGATCAGGTAGTCCTCCGGCAGGGCGCCGGAAAGCTGCGGCGGCGTCGGGCCGGCGCGGAAGCTGTCATAGCCGAACTGGCGCAGCGGCTGGCCGAGCCGTTCGGCGAAGAAGGCCTCCGTGTGGGACAGCGGCGGATCGGCGGCCTCCACGGCCCCGGTGGCCGCCGGGCTGCCGGCGGGCAGCGCGGGAAGGGAGGGCGGGCGGGCGCCCTGGGCGTCCTCTATCCGCTGCCGGATCTCGGCCTGGGCAGGGGCGGGCAGGCCGGGCAGGGGCAGGCCGCGCGGCAGGGTGGGGGGCAGCAGGAACGGCGGCGCCGTGGCGGGCGTGGAGGTTCCGGGCAGCAGGGGCGGCAGCGATGGCGGGGCGATCGGCTGGGCCATGCCGGGCGGGGCCCAGGCGAGCAGGGCGGCGGCCAGGGCGGCTGCCCTGCGGCATTCCCTGCGAAGGTCCGCCCGGCATCCTGCCCAGTGTCTCAACTGAAAGGTGAAATATGAAGCCATCATGAACGACCCCGTGTAGCATGGCCGACGTTGCCATGTCAGACCAAGTCCGAAATCGCACCGGGCTCCGTCCCGGGGTTGCAGCCGGTGGCGGCCCCGCCGCGCCCGGTTGGGGGGGCGCCCGGTTCCGCCTCGATGCCGCGTGGCGGCTCGGCCCCCGGCCGGTGCTGCTGTGGCTGGCGCATCGCGCCGCCCTCCGGCTCGGCCTGCCCGGGCGCGCGCTGGCCGACCAACCGGCGCCTTCCGGGCCCTTCCTGCCGGCGGAGGCGCCGCCGGCCCCAGTGCTGCCGCCGGCTGCGGCGTCCCGCCTGCTGGATGCCGCGCGCGCCGCCGGCCCCGCGCCCGACTGGCACGGCCCCTTCGACGGGGCCGCGCCGGCGCTCTCCCTCCGGCTCGACGGCATCCGCCCGGTCTGGGAGGCGAGCCGCCTGGCCGCGCTGCCGCTGCTGGCGCAGGCCGCGCGGCTCGACTCCGCGGGCGGCCACCTGGCGCGGGCGGAGACGCTGCTGGCGGGCTGGTGCGCGGCCAACCCGCCCTTCCGCGGCCCGAACTGGGCCTGCGGGCAGGAAGCGGCGCTGCGGGCCCTGCACCTCGCCCTGGCGCTGGCGCTGCTCGGGGCGGACCGCGACCCGCCGCCCGGGGCGCGCGCGCTGCTCGTCCTCTCGGCCCGGCGGATCGCGGCGACGCCGCTCTATGCCCTGGCGCAGGACAACAACCACCCCGTCTCCGAAGCGGCCGGCGCCTTCGCCTGCGCGCTGCTGCTCGGCGGCGACACGCGCCGCCCCGCCGCCGCGCTGGCCGCGCGCGTCGCGCGCCTGGTCGCGCCGGATGGCGGCTTCGCGCAGGTCTCGGCGGGCTATGCGCGGCTGCTGCTCGACGTGCTCTCGGTCGCGGAATGGCTGCGGCGGCGGCATGGCGCGCCGCCCTTCCCCGCGCCGCTGGCCGGCCGCGCCGCGGCGCTGGCGCGCTGGCTGCACCGCCTGGTGGACCCCGCCACCGGCGGCACGCCGCCCCTCGGGCTCGAGGACGGGTCCTGCTTCGCCGATCTCGGGCTGCGCGGGCCGGATGACGCGCGCGGCAGCGTCGAACGCGCGCTGCGGCTCTTCGCCGGGCAGGGCGGGGACGCGCCGGAGGATGCGGGCTGCGCCTGGCTCGGCCTGCCGCCCGTGGCGGCGCCCGCTCCGCGCCCGGCGCGGTGGCGGGCGGCGGGGACGATGGGCTGGCAGGAGGCGGGGGCGGCCGCGGTGCTGCGGACGGGCCCGCTGCGCTTCCGCCCCGGCCAGTCGGACCTGCTGCACCTGTCGCTGCGCGACGGGGCGGAGTGGATCCTGCGCGACGGCGGCACCGGCAGCTACGACCCGCCGGCGCCCTGGTGGTGGCCGGCGCTGTCCGGCGCCGCGGGGCACGATGCCGCGATCTTCGACGGGGTGGAGCCGATGGCGCGCGCCGGGCGTTTCCTGCTGGCGCGCTGGCCCGCGCTGCGCCCCCTGCCCGACGGCGCCGCCCTGCGCGACGCGCACGGCAACCGCCAGCAGCGCCGGGTCCGCGCGGAAGGTCGGTGCTGGACCGTGGAGGACCGCCTTTCCGGCCCGTTCCGCACCGTCGCGCTGCGCTGGCGCCTGCCGCCGGATGCCTGGCGGCTGACCGGCACGGGCCTTGCCGGCCCGCGGGCCCGCATCCTCGTCACCGCCGATGCGCCGCTGCGCCTGTCGCTGCGGCAGGGCTGGGAAAGCCCCGCGCCGGGCCGGATCCGCGCGGTGCCGGTGCTGGTGGCGGAGGCCGCGGCGCCGGTCGGCACCATCGTCACGCGCATTCTGCTGCCGGGGCGGGCGGATTGCGTTGCGTGATCGCAATATCATAGGTTCCCGCGGGGAAGACGGACGCGAGATGGCGATCGAGGATCTGCTGGCGCAGCTCTGGCGCCGCCGCTGGCGCGTGGCGCTGCTGACCCTGCTGTTCCTGGGTGGCGGCGGTGGCGCGATCCTCGCCCTGCCGCGGTCCTACGTGGCGGAGGCGGTGGTCGCGCCGTCGGAGACGACCGGCATCGCCACTTCCGCGCTGCTGTCCGGCGCGCTGCCGCCCGGCAATGTCGTCGATGCGCGGCCGGCGGGGAACTTCGCGATCTATCTCGGCGCGCTGCGCTCGGCGGAGGCTGTGGCGATGCTGGCGGCCTCCACGCCGCTCGTCGCGCAGATCGCCGAGCGGCGGGCGGCGCCGCCGCTCGGCGATCTGCGCCGCGCGCTCGGCCTGCGGATGGAAGCCGATGCGGACGACCTGCGGGACTGGCTGGAGCGCAACCTCGGGGTCACGCAGACGACGGGCGCGGTGACCTGGACGCTGACGCTGGCGCATCGCGACCGCGACGGCGCGCTCGACGCGCTGTCGCGGCTGCACGCCTTCGCCGAGGCGAAGGTGCGCGCCGACCTCGCGCAGATGGCGCGCCGCCGCGTCGCCGCGCTGGAGGAACGCCTGTCGCGCGAGCCCGACGTCTACATCCGCCAGTCGCTCTACGAGCTGCTCGCGCAGCAGCAGCGCGCGGGCGTGGTGGTGGCGGCGGACGAGGCGGTGGCGGCGCGGCTGGTGCAGGCGCCGATGGTGGAGCGCCGGCCCTCGCTGCCGAACCGCCCGCTGCTGCTGCTGCTGCTGGTGGTGGCCGCGCCGGTCGCGGCCGCCGCCCTGGTCGCGGCGGCGGTGCTGTTCCGCGCCCCCGCCGCCCGCCGGCCGCTGGCCGCGCCGGGGCCGGCGGAGTGACCGGCGCGGCCCTGGCGGCGCCCGCCATCTCCCCCGGGGCGGGCGTCGTCGCGGCCGGGGCGGGCGCGGCGGCGGCGGTGATGCAGCTGGCCGGCGCGCTGAAGACCGCGCCGCCCCTCGCCGCGCTGCCCTTCGACCTGACGCTGCTGGCCTTCGCGATGCTGCTGCCCTTCGCCACGCTGCTGGCCGCGACCCGGCGCTGGCATGTCGATCCCGCCATCGCCCTGCCCGTCGCCGCGGCGGCGCTGCTGTGGCTGTGGCTGGTCGTCGCGGGAAGCTGGTCGCCCTCGCGCCTGGTGGCGGCGCGCAAGCTGCCGGACATCGCGCTCCTCGCGCCGGCCATGCTGGCGGCGGGGATGCTGGTGGGGGCGGATGCGGGCGCGCGCCGCGCCTTCTGCGCGGTGACGCTGGCGATCGGCGCGGGCCTCGGCGGCGTGGTCGCCTGGGGGGCGCTGGTCGGCTGGGCGCCGCGTGTCGCCGCCGATGCCGAACTCGCCAGGCTGCAGTACCAGGTCGCGGGCCTCGCCATGGCCATGGCCGGCGGGCTCGCGGCGCTGCGGGCGGCGGAGGCGCGCGGCCCGGCGCCGGCGCTGGGCTGGTCGGCGGTGGTGCTCGCCCTCGCCGCGGCGGCGATGCTGCCGGGGGGGCGGGCGGCGCTCGGCTCGCTCGGGCTCTGCGTGGCGGCGGTGCCGGCGCTGCGGCTCTGGCTCGGCGGGCGGCGCGGGGCGGCGCTGCTGTGGCTTGCGGGCTGCGGCGCGGTCGCGGCGGTGGCGCTGGCGGGGCTGCTGCTGCGGCCGGGCCTGGCCGACGGGCTGCGCACGGTGCGGCGCCTGGCGGAGGACGGGCCGGGGCTCGACACCCGGCTCGGCCTCTGGTCCGCGGCGCTGGGCTGGGCGGGGCAGGCGGCCCCCTTCGGGCTCGGCACGGGCGGCTTCTCCATCGCCGCGGGCTTCGGCGAATGGCGCGGCCGCTACCCGCACAACCACCTGCTGGAAGCGATGGCGGAAGGCGGGCTGCCGGGGCTGGTGCTGTGGCTGGCGGCCTTCGGCGGCGCGGCGCTCGCGGCCGGGCTGCTGCTGCGCCGCGTGGAGCCGGGCCGCGCGGCGAGGATCGGCGCTCTGGCGCTGCCGGTCGCGGCGTCGGTGATGGTGTCCACCGACCTCGGCAACCGCATGGCGTGGTTCGCGCTCGGCCTCGGGCTCAGCCTCGGCCTTCGGGCCGCCGCGCCGGCGCGCGCCTGATGTACGAACGTTTCGGCAAGCGCGGGCTCGACCTGCTGGCGGCCGCGGCGGCGCTGCTGCTGCTCGCCCCGGTCATGGCGGCGGTGGCGCTGCTGGTGCTGTGGCGGCTCGGCCGGCCGGTGATGTTCGTGCAGCTGCGCGCCGGGCGCGGCGGCCGGCCCTTCCGGATGTTCAAGTTCCGCTCCATGGCGGAAGGCGATGCGCCGGATGCCGCGCGGCTCGACGGCTTCGGGCGGCGCCTGCGCGCGAGCGGGCTCGACGAATTGCCGCAGCTGGTCAACGTGCTGCGGGGGGAGATGAGCCTGGTGGGCCCCCGGCCGCTGCCGCTGTCCTACCTTCACCACTACTCGGCGCGGCAGGCGCAGCGGCTGCGGGTGCGGCCCGGCATCCTGGGCCCCGGCGTGGCGGCGGGGCGCAACGCGGTGCCCTGGGCGGCGCGGCTGGAACTCGGGGCGGAGTATGCCGGGCGGCCGCCGACGCTGGCACGCGACATCGGCCTCGCGCTGCGCAGCCTGCTGGTCTGGGCGACCGGCCGCGGCGGATCGGCGCCCGGCCATGCGACGATGCCCGCCTTCCGCGGCGGGGAAGGGGAGGAAGGCGGGCCATCCCGTTGAAGACCGTGGCGGGGCTGCGCGCGGCACTTGATCTGTTAACGGAACATGACCCATTCTGATTGCGATAGACGAGAGGTTCATCAACCTGTCGGTTCACGTTACCCGCACCCTCGCCGGCGCGGCGGGGGTGGTGCCCTTCCCCCAGCGCCCCCCGTCGCGGCTGCCGCTGTCGCCGCCGCAGCTCGTCGGGACCGAGCTCGACAGCCTGCGCGCAACGCTGGAAGCCGGCTGGCTCGCCCCGGCGGGCCCCGCCCCCGCCGCCTTCGAGGAGGCGGTCGCCGCGCTGACGGGCTTCGCCGGCGCGGTCGCCACCTCCTCCGGCACGGCGGCGCTGCACCTGGCCTATCGCGTGCTAGGCGTGCAGCCGGGCGACGAGGTCTGGGCCCCCTGCATGACCTTCGTCGCCACCGTCGCGCCGGCGGTGCAGATGGGCGCGGTGCCGCGCTTCCTCGACGTGACGGAACGCGGCTGGACGCTCGACCCCGACCTGCTGGCCGAGGAATTGTCGCGCGCGGCGCGGCGCGGCCGGCTGCCGCGCGTCGTGGTGCCGGTCGATCTCTACGGCCAGTGCTGCGACCTTGCCGCCATCCACGCCGCCTGCGGCCGCTGGGGCGTGCCGGTGTTGTGCGACAGCGCCGCGGCGATGGGGGCCGAGGGGCGGGAGGGCCGTCATGCCGGGCGCGGCGCGCGGCTCGCGGTGTTCAGCTTCAACGGCAACAAGATCGTCACCGCCGGCGGCGGCGGGATGCTCGTGGGCGACGACCCGGCGCTGCTGGCCCGCGCCCGGCAGCTCGCCGGCCAGGCGAAGGAGCCGGCGGCGCATTACGAGCACGAGACCACCGGCTACACCTACGGCATGTCGTCGGTCCTCGCGGCGGTCGGGCTGGCGCAGCTTCCGGCGCTGCCGGCCCGAGTGGCGCGCCGGCGGGAGGTCTTCGCCACCTATGCCGCGGCGCTCGGCGCCCTGCCCGGCATCTCCTTCATCGCGGAGCCCGGCTGGGGCCGCGCCAATCGCTGGCTGACCGTGGCGCAGGTCGCCCCCGCCGCCTTCGGCGCCGACCGGGAAGCGGTGCGCCGCGCGCTGGAGGCGGCGGGGATCGAGAGCCGGCCGGCCTGGAAGCCGCTGCACCTCCAGCCCGCCTTCCGCGACGCGCCGCAGGCGGGGGGCGCCGTCGCCGCGGCGCTGTTCGAACGCGGGCTCTGCCTGCCCTCCGGCAGCGGGATGAGCCCGGCCGAGCAGGCGCGGGTGATCGACATCCTGCGGGGCTGTGGCCGCGGATAGGGCCGGCTTGCTGCGCATCCTCTACCTGCACCAGCATTTCTCGCGCCCCGAGGGCAGCGCGCCGGCGCGGTCCTTCCTGCAGGCGCGGGCGCTGGCGGCGGCGGGGCATGCGGTGACGCTGGCCTGCGGCCGCTATGCCGGCGCGACCACCGGGCTTGCCGGCCCGTTCCGCCGCGGCCGGCGGTCCGGCGCGATGGACGGCTTCCGCGTGGTGGAGTTCGACATCCCCTGCGGCAACGCCCAGCCGCTGCCCGAACGCGCGCGCGCCTTCCTGCGCTTCGCCGCCGGCGCCACCGCGCTGGCGCTGCGCGGGCGGTGGGACGCCATCCTCGCCTCCTCCACCCCGCTGACGGTGGCGGTCCCGGCACTCATCGCCCGGCGGCTGCGCGGCACGCCCTTCGTGTTCGAGATCCGCGACCCCTGGCCCGAACTGCCCCGCGCCATGGCCGCGATGGGCGGGCCCCCGCGGCCGGTGCTGGCGGCGATGGGGTGGCTTGCGGATGCCGCCTGCCGCCGCGCCGCCGCGGTGGTGGGGCTGACGGAAGGCATGGCCGCCACCGCGCTGGCCCGCGGCGCCGACCCCGCGCGGGTCGCGGTGCTGCCGCAGGGCGCCGACCTTCGGCTGTTCGGGCCGCATGTCGCGCCCTGGCGGCCGGCGGGCGTGGCGGCGGGGGACGTGGTGGCGGTCTATGCCGGGGCGCAGGGCCGCGCCAACGGGCTCGACCTGCTGCTCGACGCGGCGGCGCTGCTGCGGGGGCGGGGGGTGCGGCTGCTGCTGGCGGGGCAGGGGTCGGAGGCGCCGCGGCTCGCCGCCCGCGCGGCGGCCGAGGCGCTGCCCGTCACCTGCCTCGGCCCGCTGCCGCGGCCGCGCCTGGCGGGGCTGCTGGCGGGGGCCGATCTCGGCCTGCTGTGCCTGGCCGACGTGCCGGGCTTCGCCGAATGGACCGCGCCGAACAAGCTGGCGGAGGGGCTGGCGGCGGGACTGCCGATGGTGGCCAACGTGCCCGGCCGCGCCGCGCGGCTGCTGGAAGGGGCGGGCTGCG